>JAGRDI010000025.1:0-37914 GCA_020432765.1 Anaerolineales bacterium
AACTTAATTTGTAACCATCCAACAAACGGTATAATAGGGACTTATGAGTGACGACAAAAAAGTAATCTATTCGATGATGGGCGTTGGCAAAGTTGTACCGCCCAATAAACAAATTTTACGCGATATTTCGCTTTCCTATTTTTATGGCGCGAAAATCGGCGTGCTGGGTCTCAATGGTGCCGGCAAAAGTACGCTTTTACGCATTATGGCAGGTGTAGACGAGGATTTCCTGGGTGAAACGGCCGTTTCACCCGGCTTCACAATCGGTTACCTTGAACAAGAACCCCAACTTGACGAAAGCAAAACAGTGCGTGAAATCGTTGAAGAAGGCGCACAAGACGTGGTCGATGCATTAACCCAATTTGATACGCTAAACGCCAGGTTTGCCGAACCCATGACCCCTGAAGAAATGGATGCATTGATTGAAAAACAAGGCAAACTGCAAGACAAGCTCGATCATATGAATGCCTGGGACCTTGACAGCCGCCTCGAATTAGCAATGGACGCCTTGCGCACGCCGCCGGGAGAGGTTCCCGTTTCCGTCCTATCCGGAGGTGAACGCAGACGTGTGGCATTGGTGCGCTTACTGCTCAAATCCCCTGATATCTTGCTGCTCGATGAACCCACCAACCACCTTGACGCCGAATCGGTCGCCTGGCTGGAACGACACCTGCAAGGATATGCCGGCACCGTCATCGCCGTTACCCACGATCGTTATTTCCTCGACAATGTCGCCGGTTGGATTCTAGAACTCGACCGCGGTTATGGCATCCCTTGGAAAGGGAACTATTCATCATGGCTCGCACAAAAACAACAGCGTCTGGCCGAGGAGAAGAAACAAGAACAAGCGCGTATGCAAACGCTAGAACGCGAATTGGATTGGATCAACATGTCGCCCAAAGGACAGCGTGCTAAATCCAAAGCACGTATTAAATCCTATAACAAGCTGCTGCAAGAAGGACGTGACAAATCCATCGACGATTTGGAAATCTACATTCCACCAGGACACCGACTGGGCGATATCGTCATCGAAGCCAACCATATCAGCAAGAGTTATGGCGAAAATTTACTTTATGAAGATTTAAGCTTCAACTTACCTCCGGGTGCAATTCTAGGCATCATTGGTCCGAATGGTGCCGGCAAAACCACCTTATTCCGCATGATCGTCGGACAGGAAGAGCCAGATGCCGGCACATTGCAGGTTGGACAATCAGTTAAACTGGCCTATGTCGATCAAAGCCGCGATACGCTTGATGCAAATAAAACTGTTTGGCAAGAGATTTCAGATGGGGAAGACAATTTGCAGTTAGGCACACGCAAGGTTAATTCAAGAGCGTATGTCGGCCGTTTCAATTTCAGCGGCTCTGACCAACAAAAGAAGGTCGGCATACTTTCTGGCGGCGAGCGTAACCGCGTCCATCTAGCCAAAATGCTCAAATCCGGTGCCAATTTGCTGCTGCTCGATGAGCCGACCAACGATCTAGACGTCAACACCCTGCGTGCTTTAGAGGAAGCTTTAGAGAATTTTGGCGGATCGGCCGTCATCATCTCGCATGATCGTTGGTTCCTGGATCGCGTGGCCACCCACATTTTGGCTTTTGAAGGTGATAGTCAGGGATTTTGGTATCCCGGCAATTACAGCGAATATGAGGAAGATCGCCGCCGTCGACTCGGGGCCATCGCCGACCGGCCGCATCGCATCACCTACCGCAAATTGCGCCGCGACTAAAACAAGTAAAGCCATGGCAGTGAAATCAAGCAACCCCTATCGCAAACAATTCCCTTTTAATCACTTTTGGCTTGTTTCTTGTCGGTAATGATATTTGGTTACGAAAAAAGGCTTCAACAAATACTTCGAGAAACTCAGCACAAGTTTAGGAAGGAACTAATTGAGCGAAAAACTTTATCCACTTTTATTTGAACCTGTATTGAAAGATTATATCTGGGGCGGACGCACTTTTGAACAACTCGGCCGCACATTGCCGGCAGAAGGTGTGATTGCGGAAAGCTGGGAAATCGCCGGACATGATGACGGCACGACACGGGTTGTTAACGGCCGTTTCGCCGACAAACTGCTCACAGAAGTCCACGCTGAATTAGGAGTAGACCTGATCGGCACAAGCAATGCCTGGGCACAAGATCGTGGCAAATTCCCCCTCCTGATCAAACTACTCGATGCCAACAAGCCGCTTTCCGTACAGGTACATCCTCAAGATGAATATGCACTGGCCAACGAAGGTAATGAGTTGGGCAAAACCGAAATGTGGGTTGTGCTGGACGCCAAACCAGGCGCTAAATTGCAATTAGGTGTGAAGGCAGGCACGACGGCAGCAGCCTTTAGGACAGGCATCGAGAACGGCCGTTTAGAACCCTATTTACATTACATCCCCGTGCAAGCAGGTGACCACGTATGTGTACCCGCCGGCACGCTGCACGCCATAATGGACGGCATCCTCATCGCCGAAATTCAACAAAACTCCAATACCACCTACCGTGTTTATGATTGGAATCGTTTGGGTCACGACGGCCAGCCACGGCCGTTACATATCAACAAAGCATTGGATGTGATCAATTTTGAGCAAGTTGAACCCGCGATTTGCCCTGCTACGCTCATCAGCAACGAAAAGGGAGTACAACGCGAACTGCTGTGCCAAAATGAATACTTCGTCACTGAACGGGTCACTTTACAAGCGGGAGCCACATTTGATGGCAATTGTGATGGCACGACGTTCGAAATTTGGGGTGTTCTTAACGGCGCAGTCACCATCAATGCACAAAAACTAGCGGCGGTTCAATTCACGCTGCTGCCGGCTAAATTAGGGCTTTTTAGGGTGACGGCCGTAGACAAAACAACTTTGCTGCGCACATATGTCTCAGAACAATAATATGGGGATAGGTCAGAAACCCAACAGTTGATCGGATGCTTTTTTTGCGCGATTTATGCCAATCGTCCAGTAAGAACGATTGGCAAAATCAACTGAACGCTTTTATTGATGCACAACCAACGGGAAATATATCTTATACATGCCTTGAGGTACAGGTGTTACCGTCGGTGTCACATTGGGTGCAGGTGTTGAAGTAACTGTGGGGACAGCCGTTGAAGTAACAGTGGGTGTAGGCGTCGGCTCAGTTGGACAATCCTGTGATAGATTTTCATATAACAGAACCTGGTTGTGCGTCCAACCAATAGAAATAATATCGAGATCACCATCATTATCAATATCGACCGTCTGCGCGCCATCATGATGTTCATCACCAGTATACACAGTATGTGAACGCCAAGAACTGCCGAAGCCATCCACGTTTTCATAAACCAACATTTGAGCCGCTTCTGGGTTTTCAATGTTGTGTTCGCCAACAATGACATCTAAATCATTATCCCGATCCATATCAGCAACATCCAGGCTCATTGCAGCAATATTAGGGGCAATAATATGTTCGGCCCAAGTATCGGTGGCAATCTGCGGCTGCGCATACCAGGCTAATTTGCCGGGCTGGTTGACCGGTTCATAACCAACGACAGCATCCAAACGGCCGTCTTGATTAACATCTGCCAATCTGTTGCGATCTGGACTTTCTGTAGTATTGAAAACCGTAAAGGCTGTCCAGGGACCAGAACTTTGTGCTTCTGGCGAGGCATCATTGCGCAACCAAACCGTACCTAATAACAAATCGATATCGCCATCCCGATCAATATCGGCAGCACTCAAATCTTCATTTTGAGTCGCAGCTGAGATCGATTGCCATGTCCAAGATGAGGCCTCTGGGTCGGAAGGCAGCGTAAGCATCTGCACACTTTGTTGTGTCGAATGATGCCACGAAAGCCCCACTTCAGTTGCCGCACCAGCTTGAAACGCAGCTGCTGCGGCACCTTGCAAGAAGGTACCATCACCACTGGTGATATTGGTGAGAATCGTGAAATTCCCGCTGCCATCATTTTGTCCCCAGGCAAAATTGCTGTTATCAGAGGAACCTTCTCCCTGAGTACCCAAAATGTCGATGTCACCATCTTGATCAAAGTCATACAACGCAGCCATATTATTCAGCGGTGTGCCAATTGTATGACGTATCCAATCGCCGCCAGAAATGCCCGGATTTTGATACCACCAACCACCACTGACCACATCGGCCAGATCATCCCCATTCAAATCTGCCGACAAGACAAAAATCGCACGCCACGGCCGTTCTGCATCGATGACATGACGCTGCCATTGGTCAAGCCCTGTATCACAGGTAATCAATTCATTGATCCAAATATCCAGGCGCGGGGTTTCCCAATTAAATGGTTTGCCAAGAATATCCAGGTCGCCATCCCCATCCAGGTCTCCGAGACGCGATTCATGGTTACCATAGCCGGTAGCGACATCGCTGACAGTGAAATTACCATTACCATCACCCAATAAAATCCAGAAACCAGCATCAGGATTTTCGTTATCAAGACGCATTTCGGCTAAGAAAATATCCAGGTTGCCATCCAAATCGACATCACCTAGCCGCAGCGAATGACCGTGATCAATATCAAAATCGAATAAATCATGGCTAATCCAACTGCTGCCATCCCATTCATACCATTTATACGGACCACTCGCATCACCCGGACCAAAAACAATCTCAGGCAGGCCACCAGCGATCAATTGTCCGACAGCAACACGCGCAAAGCGTTGACTGTCGTCAATAATATGGGCAGTGTAATTTGTGCCGCCGGTATGTTCGAACCAACGTCCGCCACCAATGATGTCGATTTTGTTGTCACCATTTAGGTCTGCCTGGGCGAACCCTTCCAACTCAGGTGTACCGCTCCAAGTGTAAATGGGGGTGTATGACCAGGGCTGTGTTGTGTGTGGGTCTGCCGGAATTTCAGCCAAGAAAAGGGTGAATGCCTCCTGATTCCAGAAAACGAGTTCAGCCTGGTTATCGCCATCAAAGTCCCCAAACATCTGATCATGATGTTTGAGTGCGCCACTATCTTTTATCAGACGACGGGTCCAATTAATATCGGGGTCAAATGTTGGATACGGATTTTCCCACCACCAAACCTGGTTCGAACTGCCGTCACCTCCCATGACAATGTCCAGATCACCATCGTCATCAATGTCGTAGTAATCACCGCCAGCCTCAAGGGTGAGTGGATGAGATTCGATGGTGTACCTTTGCCAGCCCGTTTCATTGCGTTGGTACCAAACGAGGGTAGGGTCGGGAAAATAACGGTTGCCGATGACAAAATCCTGCAAGCCATCTTTGTCAATGTCCAGAATGAGGGTAGAAGATTGTTGTACACTGGTACCCGGTAGGGGTAGATCACCGTTTGCCGTTGAAAGGTGGGTCCATGTAAGGGTTGTGGGGTGGTTAGCTTGAGGAGATACGGCCGTTTCTAAAGCCGAACCTCCTCCTGAAAAACTTGTTACAAAAACAAGCAATATAATACTTAATCCAATCAGCAATAATTTCATAAAATCGTTCATATTTCACCTTGTGTTTTTGATTGTCTTATTGCACGATTTTCCACCTAAAAAATCATGTTTCGTAAAAATTGTAAAATTACCATTTACCGTTTAACGTTTCGCGTCTACAATCTGCCATTCTTACAAGCTGATTAGGGAACAAACAAGCTATGAGCAACACATTTCATTTTCCTGTGCAAATCTATTATGAAGATACCGATTTTTCGGGTCTTGTTTACCATGCGAACTATCTAAAATTTTTTGAACGTGCCCGTGAGCATGCCATCGGTCGTGAAAAATTACTGCATTTATGGGATGCCGGCATCGGATTTGTCGTCTATAAAATTGAGTTGACTTATAGTGAAGGAGCTAAATTTGGCGACATCCTTGACATTCGTTCAACTTTTGAACTTGACGGCAGCTATCGATTAAATTTTCACCAAGAGGCATGGCTGCCAGATGGTAAAAAAGCAGCTACCAAAGGATTAATCCAACTGGTCTGTATTGATGGCAACGGCCGTCTTGTTCCCATCCCTACTGACAGCCTACCTTAGGCTGCTGCGTGTGGTTTAGCAAAACAAAAACCGCCGACAAAATTATCGGCGGTTTTTACTTCATTGAATAACTTAACTACGAATTTTTAGGCTTCAGCAGCAACTTCTTCTTCATCATGAGCACTGAATGCATCGCGCAATTTTTGCTCTTGCTCATCAGAAAGTGATGTACGCAGAACTGTTGCATCAAAATGTTCAAGCTCTGGTAAAACTTTGTCAGCAGTTACAGATTGGACCAACAGGAACAAAGCAGACCCGCCAGGTTCAATTGAAGCACCAACTTCTTTGATAAAGTTATCATCAATACCAATGTCAGTATATTTGCCGGCGATCGCACCCGTTACAGCACCAATAGCCAAACCCAACCAGGGAGCAAAGAAAAACAAACCAATCAACATACCCCAGAAAGCACCACCTAAAGCACCGGCACCAACCAGACTCGTTGCCTGCTTAACTTTTACTTTTCCGTCCGCATCCCGCGTCACGACAGCCGCATCTTCTAATTGAATTGTATGTTCCTTTTGCATCCGCAAAAGTGCATCACGCATCTCAGCAGCGCCTGTCGCGCTTTTGAACGTGAAAACTATCATTTCACTCATCGTATTCTCCTTAAGGATAATTTTGGTTTTTAAACTACACGTATCTATTTTTACAAAATTTTCTTGATTTTAGCAATAAATGGTGATCAAAATGAGCGATCTTTCAAATTCCATTTAGCAACAGATCAAGAATCGCCGGCTTTACCTAATCGGCTTACACAAAAAAAGGCTGCCGGTTTTTGTCGGCAGCCTTTTAATAAACTTAAGGTTTAGTTAACTCAATCAGGCCAACCTACTTCTAGCGCATGGCACATGCCACGACCAAGCCAACCATACTCAGTACCAGGTGCCGGGTTTACAATTTTCATCACAACCGGTTCGGCGCCGGGACCACTATAATACAACACTTGTACATAAACAGATGGATAAGCAATATCGATACCTCTAATCCAACCACTGTCCTGCCAGCCATCGAGTGCATACCACTCAGCATAGACAGCACCACCAACCTCTTGTACAACGTAGAGGCCACGCATCGCTTCATCACCGGTTATGTCAAAGTTAATACGTAAACATGCATCTTCGCGCGGTGGCTTCGCTGTTGGCGACGGTGTTGCCGTTATCACCGGTGTCGGAGGACTTTGCGTCACAGTTGGCGGCATGTCCGTTGGTGTTATTGTTGGCGGTGGCACTTCCGTTGGCGTTTCTGTGGGCGGCACACCTATGGGTGTTTCTGTCGGCGGCACATCCGTTGGTGTCGCTGTCGGCCCTTCCGGGGTATCCGTTGGCGTCGCTGTCGGTCCTTCCGGTGTATCTGTTGGCGTTGCTGTCGGACCTTCCGGCGTATCTGTTGGCGTTGCTGTCGGTCCTTCCGGCGTATCTGTCGCGGTTGGGGTTGCCGTGGGTCCTTCTTCTGTTGGTGTAGCCGTTGGTGCTTCCGGCGTATCAGTTGGTGTTTCTGTTGGCGGTACGGCCGTTTCTGTGGCTGTAACAGTCGGTGTCGGTTGTACAATCTCAGGACATATCAGGTCTATTAAGCCGACGCTATCTTCAGCGAAAAAGACCAAATCGCCACTTTCTGGTGCGATGAACTCACCATAAACAACCATACCCTGATCAACAACTTGTACAGGAACATCGTTTATATACCAAGTATTGCGGCGATCGTCTATGTCGTCATCAATTTGCACATATTCAACGAGGCAACCAGCTTCGATATCACCAAAATCGATCGCCCCATCATATATAGTATATCCTAAAATTTCAACATCGTTGATGCTCCAAACACGTTCACCAGCCGTTGCTTCATAGGTTGGAGGTGGTTCGATGGTATATTCAATCCAACCAGCATGTTTAACTAAAAATTCATAGCCGGGTTCAACAGTAAACGTGCCAGGGCCTTCGCCAAGCCATGTGATATCAGGCAATACATCAACCTGATGCGGAACTTCAAGTGTCAAATCGCCTACCACATCTTGTGATTGGAATGTGTTTACCCAACCAGCAATGGCTAGCATAATGATTCCAAATGCAAAAATGCCCCCTAATCTTTTAATCATCGTAACCTCCTACGAAATCGCATATCGACCAAGTGTGAACGCCCTGACCAATATTTTTACTGAGTTTAGCGTAACCTGAAAGCCATTATAACTGCGATAATACCCCCAAGTATAGCAAATATGCCGATAACAGTTGGTAATGCCAATGTTGCAATAAATATATTGGCAAGCAGAAAAATACCAAAAAGCATACTAATTACACCCAAGATACCAGCTCCCCAACCCGCGCCTTTGAAGGCTTGGACTATTCTGACAATCCCAACAATTAAACCTTGAAATCCCAAAATAATAATCAACACAGATCCGACAACAAACGGACTCCAAAGAGGATGATCCAATACAACAAAGCCTGCAAGAATACCCAGAATACCAATGAACAGCTTCCAGCCCCACATTGTTTTGTCAAGAAAAATACTTACAATGGAGAAGATACCGCTGATTAACCAATAAATACCCAAAACTTGCACCAATACAACAGTTGTCATACCTGTATTGGTCAGTAGTAAGGCACCAATAATTATGGCAAAAATACCTTCAAGTAGGACAAGCCACCAGGGAATCCCTGATTCTTCAATTTTTGCTGCCATAAATTTCCTCCTAGATCGTCTACTATGTGAAAAAAGCGAAAATTTTCATAGACATAACACTAAGTTTAACATAATCCATAAAAAAAGCCAGACCCAAAAATATTCAAGGAAGAGGGAAATGATTTTGACAGGCAATGATGCCCGTGTTATACTTTTCGCCGCTCATTAAAATGGAAGTAGCAGACCCTTCCGATATGGAGGGATGGCAGAGTGGACGATTGCGATGGTCTTGAAAACCATTGTGGGTTTATTCCCACCGGGGGTTCGAATCCCTCTCCCTCCGCTCGTAGGTTTCTCTGCTGTAAATTGAGCATCTTTTTCTGGGGAGGTGCCAGAGTGGACGATTGGGGCCGCCTGCTAAGCGGTTAACGGTCTTAAAAGCCGTTCAAGGGTTCGAATCCCTTCCTCCCCGCCTTTATCGCCTAACAAATTAAAAAAACTTGCTACAGTTGGTAAGTTAGTATAAGGTTATAGGGTCATTATATATGCGCCCGTAGCTCAGTGGATTAGAGCATTCGGCTACGAACCGAAGGGTCGGGGGTTCGACTCCCTCCGGGCGTACTATAATCAACTTTGAAACGATGCCCCACTTATAAAAGTGGGGCATTTGCTTTACATATCTGCGTAATCTTTGATCACCTTTTTGACTCTGAATTGCCTTAAGGAATAATCTATGAAAACACCAGCAGGAAAAGAATGCCGTTTTTATTACCAGGATTTTTTCCGCGGCCGCTCCGAACAAGAATGCCGCTTGATCAAAAACAATCCCGCATCTGCTGAATGGAAAGTCAAAGATTGTACGGATTGTCCAGTGCCAGATATTTTGCTTGCCAACAGTAGCCCCGACCTCGTCTTAGAAGCAACTATCAAAAAGGGGTTCATGGGTTTAAACCGCCATGTACAGGTACACGCTTCATGCAGCCGTCATTTGATTGAAGTACCTAAACCTGAGGTTGGTTGTTCAAAATGTGCCTCAGAAAAACCAGGGCTGAAAGAGTTATTTGGTGACGAATGATCGAAGCGATTCTTTTTGATTTAGACGATACTTTATTGGGGAATGACATTGATAAGTTTATTCCCCATTATTTTGGATTATTGGGTCAATATGCAGCAGAACGGATTGAACCACAGGAGTTCTTTCAGATTCTGCAGATCGGTACAGATGCGATGATTAGTAATCAGGACACGGCCGTTTCCAACCGCGATGTATTTTGGTCAACATTCGAACACCTCAGCAACCAAGACCCCGCAGAGATGGAATCATTTTTCAACATCTTTTATGCAACCCAATTTAACCAACTAGAAAAGTTTACCACCTGTCTGCCAACAGCCAATCCATTGATCAAGGCCTGCTTTGCCAAAGGTCTAAAAGTCGTCATAGCGACAAATCCCCTTTTTCCCCGTTCTGCAATAGAAGCACGGTTACGCTGGGCACAAATACCGATAACTGAATTCGATTACAATTTGATAACAACCTACACAAACATGCATGCCGCCAAACCAAATCAGTCCTATTATCTAGAAATCCTCGACAAAATCGATTGTGTACTTGAAAAAGCATTAATGGTTGGTGACGACTGGGCCAACGATATCGAGCCTGCCACCGCCATTGGCTTGCATACCTACGGAATTGAGTGGCCGCAAAAAGCGAATCAAGATTTATCTCTACCGACTGCCAGCGGAACTTTAGCGGCATTATACGCACGAGTTCAGGCCGGTTGGCTTGAATCATTAGGCGTTTAAGACGCTTATGCAATTTCCCGCCCCCCGCGCTGAATTATTGATGGCCTTGGCAACATTCGCACAAACGCTGCAAGATACCCTCACACAGCTAGATTTAGATTGGCGGCAACGGCCGTTACCAGATGAATGGTCACTCACCGAAGTGCTGTGTCATCTACGGGATGTGGAGCGTGAAGTCCACCATATCCGCTTTCGCGCCATTTTAACGCAGGATGTGCCATTTATGCCCGGCGCAGTCACCGATGAATGGGTGCAGCTGCGCAATTATGCTGCACAAGATGGCCCAGAAGCATTAAACAGCTTTCTCATCGCCCGCCAGAAAAACATTCTGCTTTTGACCGAATTGGAGGAAGAAGCATGGCAGCGCTACGGCCGTCACGCCTTTTTCGGTCCTACGACTCTACACGAACTGGTTGATTTCATGACCAAACATGATGCGGCTCACTTGGAACAAATTCAGAAATTGATGGCAGCATAGCAAAGTGGCAAGGGTAAGACTCCTTGACTCCGCCAGCCCGCAACTTTGCAGCCTATTCTTTAAGCAGCGCCAGGCAATGTGGCCAAGGGTCATCGTCTTGTAACAAGGCATGCAGCGCCGGGCTGTCAGCATATACTCCGTGATAACGTGCGGGCAGTTGCGCGGCAATCTGCACCATTATCAAATGCGTATAAGCTGCCAAATCGCGTGAACGCACGCGCCGCCCTAAATTTGGCAACCTGAATGGTGCGCCGACATGTGCCTCCATTTGGGTGCGCTTCCAGCTACGCACATTGCCAAAAAGCACATTCGAATTGACTAAACCAACCGGTATAATGGGCACATTGCTGCGGCTGGCCAAAAAAGCGGCGCCATCTTTTGCCGGCTGCATTGTACCGTCTTTGCTGCGTGTACCTTCCGGTGCCAATCCAAAGACGACTCCTGATTTAATCATATCCAACGCTTGCTTGAGAGCACGACGATCAACATCACCGCGATTAATATAAATAGCCCCCAAATATTGCATGAGCGGGCCAAAAAGCCTATGCGCTTGCCATTTTTCACCAGCAAAAAAGCGCCATTTAGTAAGCGGAAAAACAAGCAACAAAATAGGCGTGTCAGCCGAACTCATATGGTTGACGACCACAATATAGGGGCCGTTTGCTGGGATGTTTTCCTTGCCAGTCACTGTAAGTGTAGAAATGGCGGCTTGGATAATTTTAAAGATGATTTTGGCTATGCGATATCTTAACATGTTAGCTGCCGATCTTTTTTCCTAGTACATTGATTTGGGTTGTAACGGCCGTTCCTCCCGGTGGCAAAGCGTCAAAAACAAATGGGTAGACAGCCCCAGGAGCCAATTCAATCATCAAATCTTGCGTTTGGAACCCGGTTAATATCCCATTTTGATCATAAAAAGTGATGACTAAATGTAATGCGGATGTACTATCTGCACCGCTATTCTGAATTTGACCCGAACCTTGTACACGGCCGTTTTTAGCCGTCCATTCTAAATCTGTTATTGTCAAATCCAAATAATATGAACCTGACCCATTCACGCTAAGTCCCTCGACAACCGTGACAACCGGGCTAACATTTTCTGGTAGTTCAGCAGCTAACACTGCAAATACGGCCGTTTCTTGTGTAGGAACAACGGCCATTTCCAACCAAGTCGTATAACTCTGTATAGTTTGACCATTGGGTGTCTTCAAATCAACGAGTAACGCAACATCTTCAACAGCCAACTCCCCCACATTTTTAACCGCTCCTACGATCCAGGTCGTGCCAACTGGATTAGGATAAAGCTGGACATCCACGACTTCTAATTGGAATGGAACGGCCGTGCCGACAACTTCAATATCCAACAAGCCCGGCTCAATGGTTGGTAACAGTAATGCTTGTCCCACTAATAGAATATTAGGATCCAACCCAGGATTGAGCGTCGTGATTGTCTCTATTGTTGTGCCTTGACGCGCCGCAATGGCAGCAACTGTGTCACCCTCTTGAACCATATAGATCAAAGGCGTTGGTGATACAGTCACTGTGGGAAACGGAGTTGCTGTGGCAGCTTGTTGAAAGTTCGACACAGTCGGCGGTGGTGGGGTTGTCAATTCAATTCCAATTTGTAATGTCGCTGTTGGCGGCAAAGTTGGTGGTAATACTGTTTGCGTATTATCAGGAGGAGATTGACAGCCATTTAAACCAATAATCAGTGCCACTATCGTAAAAATTTGAGTGATGCTTAACCCATCGACACGCATATTTTTTTTGCTTCTCACCATCTACACCACATTGACGAAGGAGTATAGCCGTTTTTGTTGATTGCGCGAAAAACATGTTACACTCTGGCATACTGTCCTATGTTTAGACGATTTTTACCGCATAAATGGCGTACCAATATTTGGCTCTTACGTTTCCTGGATGGAACTGCTTTGTTCATCATGCTTCTGGTTGCCATCTGGTTAGCAACGCAGCGCCTGGGCACAGCGGAGCTTATTCTTTTACTACTTCTCTATATCATCACCATTAATTTCAGTTTACCGGGTGTGCAAGGGGTTGTTGGCCTGGTGCCCATTGTTTCTGTTACCAGTTTGTTAATTATGGATTTGGAAACGGCCGTTGCGTTGGCAGTCGTCAGTGTCGTCTTGGCTGAATTTGCGCGTCCATTATGGGAACCAATTTGGCAAAATATTGAAGTACGCCGCCCAAGTTGGAAAGAGCGTGGTTCAACAGCCTTGGTCTACCTGGCTGCGATCACAAGCGCAGGTTTTGTTTATCGCGAATTAAGTGGCCAAATTGCCTTGAGTGCTATAAACAATGCCGACCTGGCAAAATTTGGGGCATTAGCAATAACGTATAGCAGCGTTTATTATATGCTGGCCTTACTCTTTTGGCTTTTACGCAAACGGCCGCTGCGAAAATTTCTGCAAGACCATACCTTCGCCATCCTGGCTGTGACGCTGCTTTCACAACCATTTGCCTTATTTGGTGGGTTGGTATTTATCCTGGGCGGTCTGCCGATTTTTGTCATTTTTTGTCTCAGTGTCCTCTTCATTAGTTTATTGTTATGGTTATTTTGGCAGCGCAACTTTGTCATGCAGTTACGCTTAACCCAATTTTCAATCTTAAACAACGTTGGGGCATCATTACGCGAAACTTTAGAACTGCCTCAAGTGCTCATACGCACACTAAAAACAATCGAGAGTTTGATTCCCGCCGAGCAATATATTATTGCATTAGTGGACGAAAACAATCAATGGCAACGGCCGTATATCACTGACTCCGGCACAATCGACATCAACTCGTTCATACCTAATGATCTCATGCGCTGGGTTGCAGCCGAAGGGCGCGTTTTAGAACTTAATTCCCAAAATATGCATTTCGCAGAGCGGCATCAAATCATGCTGCCCAATCCCAATCCTGACGCCTGGTTAGGTGTCCCCCTGCGCAGCACCGAGCATACCATCGGGGTATTAGGTGTTCAACGCATGCCGCCGCAGGGTTCTTTTAGCCGTTGGAGCCGCGAAGTTTTATTGGCTGTCGGCGGACAAGCCAGCGCTGCCATCCAAAATGCACGTCTTTACAGTGAAACCGTGCGCCTTTACAACTTAACCGACGAAGCGCTAGCCCAACGACTTAAGCAGTTAAATGCACTCCTAAATACGATGCAAGAAGGGGTGTTGATGGTCGACACAAACGGCCGTATTGTGCTTGTCAACACCTTCGCCGCCCAATTATTAGGCAAACCCGCCCGCAGCCTACTCAATCAACCTCTTGACGACAGTAAAGCGTCAGCGGCATTAGGTTATGCTCCTGTTGAACTGGCTGACCTACTGCAATTGTTATGTCAAAAGCAAATACCTGAAAGTTTACGCATTACATTTGAAACCAATTTTTCATATGATGACAAACTTGTGCGCTTTTTAGAGCGCAGCGAAGAAGCGGTCATTGCCAAGGAAGGACAAATCATCGGCTGGCTGATGCTCTTTCGCGATGTCACTGAAGAATATGAACTGGCCGAACAACGCACTGACCTAACCCGAATGATCGTACATGATCTGCGCAATCCAGTGACGACATTCATCAGCAATATGTATCTGGTCGATTCGCTGCTGCCTGTTGACGAGCCGCCACAAATGGACACCCATCAAGTCAGGGCAGTTCAAACGGCCGTTGCCAATGCCCGCCAAAGCAGTTACGACATGCTCGACATGGTTGATTCACTCATGGATATCAATCGCATGGAAGCTGGTCAGGTCACAATTGAGGTAGATGGCATCAACCTGGTGCGAATAGGCGAAAAAGTCGTCAGCCGTTTACAGGTCTTAGCCGCCCAACGCCACATCACACTTGAATTCACTGCCGAGTCTGACCTTCCAGCTGTTTGGGCAGATGAAGATATGATTCGGCGTGTATTGGTCAATATCATTGACAATGCAATCAAATTTACTCCAGAAGGCGGCCACGTATCTTGCGAGATCGTCACCGAGCCGGCGCGAGAATCAACCCATGAGCCAGGTGCACGCTGCATTATCAATGACAGTGGTCCAGGAATTCCTGCCGAAGATAAAGACAAAATATTTGACCGCTATATGCGTACTAATCAGGGTGGCGCGCGTGTCAGAGGCACCGGTCTGGGCTTGACTTTTTGTAAACTGGCGGTTGTGGCACATAACGGCCGTATCTGGGTAGAAGACGCGCCAGGCGGGGGCAGCCAATTTGTCTTTACACTGCCCGGCATCCCGATTTTGTTCGATTGATTTTTAACTTACTACGAAGACCCCAAGGATTTGCAGCAGCATAATGCCAAATCAATACAAACCAAACCCTTAGGGACTAAAAGGAAAAATATGACTAACAACCCATTTCTCACAATTGACCAACAAATTGTAGGTGATATTTACACCAACAATGAACTAATGGAAAATCTCACAATCCTTTGTGACGATTTTGGATCACGCTTCGGCGGGACACCTGGAGAACGTCAAGCGGCGGAGTTTATGCGCGACAAACTGGTCGCTTATGGTCTCAGCAATGTACACCTTGAACCCATCGATTATATCGGTTGGCGGCGTGGCGCAGTCACATTAGAGATAACCAACCCTATCCAAAAAAC
The DNA here is from genome assembly GCA_020432765.1 of Anaerolineales bacterium. Lineage (GTDB taxonomy): Bacteria > Chloroflexota > Anaerolineae > Promineifilales > Promineifilaceae > JAACFF01. Next base: position 15,517 of record JAGRDI010000025.1, read on the forward strand.
GATTCCCTGCATCACCTTACCCCATTCGCCAGCGACTCAGTTGGAATGCGTTTTAGTTGACATGGGCGATGGTGCACCCGAAGATTTTGAGAACCGCGCTGCTGAAATTGCCGGGAAAATTGTGCTGACCAACAGCAAAACTGATCCAGGCGATGGCAAACGCTGGGTACATCGTAATGAAAAATACGGCCGTTCTATCCTAGCAGGTGCCACCGGATTCATTTTCGTTAATCATTATCCCGGTTTTGGCCCCGCAACTGGTGGCATTGCGCCCGACAATGGTGGTGCCGCACATGTACCAGGCATTTCGATCAGCTACGAAGACGGTGCTTTTCTACAACGATTGATAAAACGCAAAGGGGAAGTCTCCATACGTCTCACCAGTGAGGATGTGATTGAACCAATGGTTTCTTGGAATGTCATCGCGGAACTACCCGGTAATGTAGAACCCGACCAAATCATCATGTTAGGCTGTCATTATGATGGCCATGACATCTCCCAAGGAGCAGCCGACCCTGCTTCGGGCACGGTTGCGCTGCTAGAAGCCGCGCGCACATTAGCAAAATATGCACCTGATCTACCTTTTACCGTGCGTTTTGTTTTATGGGGTGTTGAAGAAATCGGTTTATTTGGTTCCACACAGTATGTTGATAAACATCGCGACGAACTCGATCAAATCCGTTTTTATTTGAATATGGATATGGCGGGTGCCATCGATCCAAAAGATATTGTCCTCAACGAATGGCCGGATTTGGCATTGATTTTCGAGGAATGGCGCACAGAAATGGCTTAGAGTTTGATATTGGGCAGTCAGTCAGCGCACATTCAGACCATTTCCCATTTTTAATGGCAGGTGTACCAACTGGCGGCATTGGCAGCGTTAAGCCGAAACTAGGAGGTCGTGGTTATGGCCATACGAAATATGACACACTCGACAAAGTGAATATTCGCAGTTTACGTGAGGCTGCGGTTTTGGCAGCCAGACTGGCGCTGCGCATGGCTGGTAAAGAAATCTGGCCAGCAGCCAAACGCGATCAGAAGGCTGTGGCAGCACTGTTCGATAAACCTGAATATCGTGAAGAAGCGGCGCTGTTTGCACGCGTGAAAGCTTTTTTATCAGATCAGTAGGCGAGCAATCAGATTGTTCGCAGTTCAGCTAGTCAACCGATTTTACTGATTAGCTGACTGCAGGCAAACTGATCCATTCTATAACGAGTTTGTTTATGACATTTCCAAATACGGCCGTACTCGCCCCACTTCTCAAAGAATTATCCCAAATGCACCGACATCTGTGCCCGCGCCAGGTTTTGGGCATTCGCATGGGACTTTTTGGTTTGCGCCAAATGGGACTGATTGAATCGGATTACCAACCGCGTTACCAGAACAAACGCAAACAATTGCTGTGTATCATGGAGTCTGATGGCTGCGGTGCAGATGGCGTGGCTGTGGCTACTGACTGTTTTGTAGGCAATCGCACCTTGCGCGTATTAGATTACGGCAAGATGGCCTGTACGCTGGTCGATACACACACTGAAAAAATGCTGCGCATCATTCCACATCCTAACGCCCGACAACTCGCACACCAATATGCACCTAATTCTGCCAGCCGCTGGCATACCTATCTGGATGGATATCAAATCATTCCAGACCATTTATTATTAATCACGCAAGATGTAATTTTAACCCAATCGATATCCGAAATTCTCAGTCGGCCAGGAATTCGCGTAAATTGTGCGCAGTGTGGTGAGGAAATTGTGAATCAGAGAGAAGTGATTGTCAACGGCCGTATGCTTTGCCGTTCATGTGCTGGAGATAGTTATTTCAAAAAAGCAGAATGGAATGCGGAGTAAACTTGTCTTTCCGCATTCCATAATTCGAATTCCGTATTTATTTACGTGGCATAATAATCCACAATAGAAGATAGGGTAAAATTCCGGGCAACCCACCAGGGAGCATGAGGATCAAGAATAGCAGGCGGAACCAGAATGGATTAATGCCAAAGAAAGCACCTAAGCCGCCACAAACACCTGCAAATATCCCATTTTGACGCTGCAATCGTTTTTCTTTTGTTACTTGTGTCATTTTAATTATCCTCCTTGATAATGATTTGTTTTTTGTCGATTCATATGCCATTACGCAAGAAAACAAGCGGAGTTGCCCGGTGTAAATCAGTTTACAAAATTGATTGCGCCTATTATTTTGTGGCTGCGAGGATGGTATAGAGGCTGAGGTCACCTTCTTTGCCGTCACTGCGGAATTGGTCAATTATGTGCAGGTTGGCCGCTTGGGCTAACACAGCCGTTTCCTCCACATCGATCTGACATACATAACGCAAACCAAAACCATCGCGCTGCCAGGTTAGTAAATAATCGTTCGGCTCAACGTCATTGGAGGCCAGACCAACCAGTGACCAATCACGCACTTTGCGACGTTGACGGGGGCTGTCCATAAATTGCCAGTTTGACAGAAAAATACGGCCGTTTGCATCCAAATGCGCGGCCAACTCTTGCAATAAGCGCAAACGCTTGGCATAGCCCGGAATATGCTGCATGGCTGCCAAACAAACGACGATGTCAAAATTGCCAAGCCCATCTAAACAACCCGGACGGCTAATATCACGCTGGATAAATTCACCTCTGGTATTGGCATTGGCTTTTGCCAAAAGATCAGTCGTAAAATCAACGCCTACATATTTTTGCAACGGCCGCTTTTCTCGGGCAAAACGGCCGAAACGCCCCTCACCACAACCCACATCCAATAAGCGCGGGCCGGCTGTTGGAAAGTATTCTAATAGACGATGAAATCCAGGCTGCGGCGTGCGCCGACTATCAGCAAATGAATCCGCAATTTCTGCATAAAATGTTTGGTTTAGCTGAATGAGTATTTGGGTAGTTTCCGGGGTCACGTTTACGTTTACCTTCGCTTGTTTTTACCGTGAATTGAAATGTATTAATTTTTGTCGCAATGCGGCTAAAATATCTACTGCCTCTGCAATTAGCTTTTTGTTTTCTGGTTTGTTAGGCCACAGACTTGCACCTGATGGATGCGGCAGTGGCACTACCCAACGGCCGTTACCATCTTTAGACGCATCATAACCACGCAGCCATTCACCTTGTGAAAAATCAAAATTGACAGGATTGGTGAGTGTTGGTGCTGGAAAATAAACGGCCGTACCAATCAGATCATTTAACTTCAACTTCGCTGGAAACAACAGCTTAATTGCCAAACCGCCAACTAAAATCATCACACGCGGCTTTACCAGGCTAATCTCGCGTTCGAGAAACGGCCGACACAACTTTTGCTCGACTTTACTAGGGACGCGATCCCCTTTGCCATTTTTTCCTTTGCCCGGAAAACATTTGGTAACGGCCGTCATATATTGTGTCGCACGAAAATCAGCCTCATCCCAACCAGCAGCTTCAAGCCATTGAAATAAGCGTCGTCCGCTGCTGGCATTAAACGGCCGTTTCGCCTCAACTTCCGTTACCCCCGGCGCCTGCCCGATTAACATCACATCGGCCGTTGCAACGCCGCTAAACACCGCTCCCGGCACAATCTGATAGCCCGCCGTATAACACACCTGACAAGCCCGCATTTCTTGATGTAACTCGAACTGATTAATCAGAAGGAAATTCCTCCGCAGTTAAGCCAAATAGATGTGCGCCAACACTGCCGGACTCAGCTTCGATCTGTTGGCTGAATTCGTCAACGAGATCACGTTTGACCGCTTTGCCAATCAGATTACGCTCAAAATCTTTGACAAAATAGACCAGCCGCGGTACCTGCGCGGGCGGTAACCGATGTTGACAATAGGTCGTGATCGCTTTACGCTGCATGCTGTCAGCAACCTTAAGACGTACAAAAGCCACCGGTATATTTGCAGTTATGATAACGACCACCTCATCAACCTCTGGTAGTTCATATATAACTTCTTCAATGTCACGCGGGAAAATTGGTTCATCAGAATCGGCGGCATGTCCCATATCTTGGCGGCGGCTAATAATTTGGAAGAAACCATCCGTATCCATGCGTCCAATATCGTAAGTGCGTAACCAACCAGATTCATCAAGGACACGCGCTGTTGTCTCATCATCTTCCCAATAACCTTGCATCACTTGCGGCCCGCGAATTACCAATTCACCAATTTGTCCGGCTGGCAACGGCCGTCCTGTGTTCAAATCCACAATACGCGCCTCTGTATTAGGCAGCGGCAAACCAATTGAACCAACCTTGTCACGACCATCTAACGGCGAAAGGTGGGTCACGGGGGCTGCCTCACTTAAGCCATACCCTTCGACAAGCTTGCCCTTGGTTAGTTTTTCGAATGCCTCTTCAATCTCAATTGGCATAGGCGCAGCGCCACACAAACAAACCTTGATTGAACGTACATTAAATTTGCGTACATTGGGAAAATTATTGATCTTCATATACATCACAGGCACACCCGGAAAAAAAGTAGGCTTATGATCGCGAATCGCTCTCAAAATCTGTTCTGTATCAAACGTAGACTGCAAAATCAGGGTCGCCCCTTGACTGATTGGCACATTCATACCCACTGTCATGCCATAGACATGGCTGAACGGAACAACACATAACGCTTTTTCTGCACCATCCTCGGCATCTGTTAACCAGGCACGCACTTGTAATGTATTGGCTATCAAATTGCGGTGGCTGAGTTTGACTGGTTTAGGCGCGTCAATTGTTCCACCGGTGAACTGGATAACGGCCGTTTCTTCGGCATCAGGCTTAAAAGGCGGCACAATATTTGTTTGGGTACGCAAAAACCGTGTCCAAACATACTCCCGATGACCATCTGGTGCGGATAACATACGATGGCCTTCGCGGCGTTCACGGAACAAAGCAAAATGCAGCCATTTGTACCAGGGCAAATAATCTTTGAAACTCGTGAAAATAATCTGCTTGACACCAGTTGCATTGCGCACCTGCCTGGCCTTATCACCCAAGAAAGTCAATGCTACTATGACCTCTGCACCAACTTGATTCACTTCCCGGATCAAATCGGCCTCCGCAGCAAATGGATTCACCATCACCGCAATACCACCTGCAAACAGCGTGCCGTAATAAGCAACCACCATTTGGGGGACATTGGGCAGCAGCAACACCACCCGTGTGCCAGGCGTGACACCTAAAGCAATTAAGCCATTAGCGAACCGAATCGCGGCATCATACAGTTTGGCATAACTTAATTTACGTTTTTCAAAGAGAACGGCCGTTTGTTTCGGAAACCGCCGCCGCGCACGTTCTAATAACCGTGTTAGTGGCTGCTGCGGTACATGGATCGTCGGAGGCACGGTCGATTCATAATACGCCAGCCACGGCCGTTCACGCATCAAACTACTATGCACGCCACTACCCGACTGATTCCAGCGTGAAAAACGTTCTTCCGGCGCATTTTGTTCAACAAAGCGTTTAATCGCACGGTTAACCGCATCACGCCGTTCGACCATGACCATATGCGCCGACACATCTACACGAATAATTTCGGAGTTTCCAGCAGGGACTAACTCGGTCACACGCTCATAAGCAGCTTGCGGCAAAACCCGGTCTCTGTTGCCGATAATCACCATAACCGGCATTTTTAATACTGGAAACAAATCCCAGCCGCGCCAACCATGCAGGCCATCTAAATACATGCGTTTCATTGCGGGAAGTGAGGCATCAACCCATCCCTTTACAATGGGCTGCACGGCCGCCAATAAATCGCCCGGCAAACGAAAAGCTAATTTATAGTAGTTGGCAATATTGTACTCGCCAGCACCTGATATCAAGATCAGATAGCCAACTCGATCGGGGTAGGCGTGTGCAAATTCTGTCGCCAAAGCCACGCCAAAAGAATGGCCAATCAAGACAACCTTTTCATATACGCCCAACTGGTCGAGGACAGCTTTGAGATCAGCCACCAACCGGGGCAGATCATATCCTTTGATTGGTGCGGAAGATTGTCCATGACCACGCATGTCAGGGGCAATAACATGATTATATTGGGTGAAAGCATCAAATTGATATTGCCATTGGCGTGCATTACCACCAAAGCCATGCAGCAAGACAAGAGTTTGTGACGGCCGTTGTGGAGCAACATCAATATAGCTCAGGTAAATACCTGGCTCTAACTCCATCTCCTTGCGATACAGTTCCAAATCAAGCTGCATGCAAATTTATTCCGTTAACTTGAGTGTGCTATTGAGTACGCGACTTTCTGGACTTTGACTTTGCAGCCACACGACTAATGCATGCACAGCCAAATGAATGCCATGTGTCGGACGTGGAAAACCAACTTCAGCCAAACTGATCACAAAATCTCCCTGCCGACGTTGGCGCATTTCCAAGCAAACACGCTGGTGAAAAGGCTCTTCGCGCACATAAGTCTCCACAAGCAGCTTGCCGGGACGTGTCGATTGGTACAGGTCCAAAAATTTTATATTGACAGCATCCAATTCCAGTGTCTGTGCTGTAAATCTACTCGCAATTGTCTCTAAACTATCTGGTGATGTCATGACCACATGGGGCATGGGCAGTTCCTCCAAAATTGCATATGAATCGGGTGCCAGAGCCGTATTGCGCACCCATTTATAGTAATGACAAAGCCGCCCTTCTTGCAGCCCTTTCGTTTCATATTTGGTGCGCAAACGGGTCTCATCCTGGTTTACAAATGTGGTTGACAACCGGCTGTCAAAGTAAGGTGTGCGTTCCAAACAAGCTGTAATCACCTCAGCATAGTCAGCGTGGTCTGTAGCAATATCCAACAAACCGCCATCCTGCATGCGTGTAGCTAAAAGGTGTAAAAAAGTGTCGCTGATCAATCGCCGTTGCTGATGACCGGCTTTTGGCCATGGATCAGGGAAGTTTATGTAAACTTCTGCTAGACTTTGCGGCAGACATTGCAGCCAAAGGACGGCTTTAGAATCTCCTTGCAGCACTTGTGTATTGGTTAACTGTGCAAGACGTACTTTTTTGGCACCTTTGCGCAGCGATGGCAACGAAATTTCGATACCTAAAATATTGGTAGACGGCCGTTTCTGCGCCAAATCCACTAAAAATTGACCACCACCAAATCCAATTTCAACCAAAAGCGGTGCCTCGCGACCAAAAACAGCAGTCCAATCCGTCGGCCACGGCATGCGTGCATAATGCAAAATATCTTCACCCATCCCCGAATTATAAAACTCGCCGCACATCACGCAAGCCTAAGCTTGCTTTGCCCCACCGAATCAGCCACAATACATTCAGTCCGCGTGGGTGGACTTCACACTTGTAACAAGCGGGTTCAACCGCTGTGAAACTATGAAACAAAATACACCAATCAAAAGGAACCAACATGCAGAGAAAAACCATTCGCATCATCGGCGTCCCTATGGATCTCGGCCAAAGTCGACGCGGCGTCGATATGGGTCCCAGCGCACTACGCTATGCTAATTTACAAGGGCGTCTTGAACGCCTGGGCCATACCGTTTTAGACGAAGGCAATTTACCAGTTCCCAACCCAGAAGAAGACATTGCGGAAGGGCAAGGTAGACGTTTGAAAACAGTAACGGCCGTTTGCCAAAACATCTACGAATTAGCCACGCAATGCATCGAACACGGTGACTTCGCCCTATTTATGGGTGGCGACCATTCGATCAGCATCGGCACTGTAGCAGCCGCCTCACAACCCATTGGTCAATTAGGTGTTATCTGGGTTGATGCGCATGCCGACTTTAACACTCATGAATCCTCACCCTCCAAGAATATTCATGGCATGCCAGTTGCAGCACTTGTTGGCGATGGCAATGAATCCCTGATTAATGTTGGTTATCCTGGTCCCAAGATTCAGCCATCACAAATCGTCCAAATTGGCATTCGCGATCTTGACAAAAGTGAACGCACACGCCTTATTCATTCCGGCATCAATGTTTACACCATGCGGCATGTCGATGAACTTGGCATGGCGGCTATTGCACGCCAGGCGCTTGACCGCTTAAGACATGTGGATCGCATCCATGTCAGCCTCGACATGGACAGCCTCGACCCGGACGAAGCGCCCGGTGTCGGCACCCCTGTTCCGGGCGGCCTAAGCTACCGCGAAGCCCATTTGCTCATGGAAATCTTGGGAGATAGTAAACGGGTACAATCGCTCGACATCGTCGAAATTAACCCGATCCTCGACGACATGAACAAAACGGCCGAATTGGCTGTTGAACTTGCCGCTTCTCTATTGGGGCAGAGAATACTTTAGAAGGTTACTACTACGCATATGAGAGGAACAAATTGCATACAGCACTGAATTCGTTCCCTTCCAATTTTTTGTAGCTACTGGTTGAGTTCTATAAAGTCAGCCGCAACCCACCCGGTTAATCCTGCTTGAGTTTGAACTTCTTGCCACTCAAGCTCATCCGCAACCTCACGACCGGGCAGCACAAGCACAACTGTACCGTCGATCAAATATTCGAGTTGGTCGGATTCAACTGTTGGTGCCGAGCGCAGCCATATGCCGACCTCACTATTGACAGTTGCAGATAATGGCTCCGGCGTATTTGTCGCTGTAGGCAGTGGCGTCGCTGTGGCAGTTGGTATGGGTGAAGTCGGACTAGGTTCGGATGTGGGTAAAATATTAGGCGTGGCTGTGGCTGCCTGAGTGACAACGGCCGTAACCGAAGGCAGTGGCGTGGCGGTAGATGGTGGTGTATTCAGTGAAGTTTGCGATCCGATTCCCATCACACCTAACAATATCAAGGAAAGCACCAACATAAATATACTGCGAATCACATAGACCTGAGACGCGATCTTAGCCTCAACCCGCCCTACATCATAAGATTTCTGCGACGCACCACGACGCGAAGCAAAAGCCTTCCAAGCAAAATATATCGTCAGGAGTACACAAATTCCGGCCAATATCGGAATGACAATGGTAAATATTATCGTCACAACATCTCCTCCAAAACCATTCCCCATAATTTTAACTAATCCCCTCTACTTTAACAGGCGCGTCGTCATTGGCAAGTAATTCTTTGGCTTCTCTCCATAAAAGATCAATCACAGGCAAGTCCAAATCGTTCCAATCCAACTTGCGTGTCTCCACCATTTGCTCCACCAAATTAAAACGCTTTGAAAAGCAGGAGTTGGCTTCACGCAAAGCTGTTTCAGCATCAAGCTTCAACCAGCGGCCCAAATTGACAAGTACAAACAAGATATCTCCGAGTTCAGACATTTTCTCTTCCGACGATTTCGCGTCTTTAAGCTCATCTATCTCTTCCTGTAATTTGTTCCAAACCCCACTAATATCTGGCCAATCAAAATTGACCTCACTGACTTTATCCTGTATCTTTTGCGAACGTGCCAGTGCCGGTAAGGCACTGGGAATATTGTCCAATATCGAATCTGGTTTATCAACTTTTTCGCGCATTTTAAGCAGTTCCCAATTACGCAGCACTTCGGCTGTATCCGCTACTTCCCAGTCTCCCCAAACATGCGGATGCCGCCGTTTGAGCTTTGTCTCGATACCAGCAATGACTTCGGTCAGCGTGAAATCGCCCCTCTCAGAGGCGATTTGTGCCTGGAAAAGCAGATGATATAGCAGATCACCCAATTCCTCGCGCAAGTTATCAACATCATCATTATCTAAAGCTGTTACTACTTCATATGCTTCTTCGAGGAAACCAGAACGCATACTTTGGGGGGTTTGCTCTTGATCCCATGGGCAACCATTTGGCCCTCTTAAAACAGCCACAGTTTCCGCCAAAGCAGGTAAAGTTGACGCCTGCGACAAAGGTGGCACATATAAACTGGTTAGATGATCAATTTGAGGACTGCGGTCGATTTCGTAGAGGTGCAGCTGCTCGATAGTTTGGTTATTTTCACCAGCAGCATGAATGAGCGTAACCAGATGTTCGTCGGGATAAACGGCCGTTAACAACAATTTCACCTCACCAGCCACCAAACGATTGTAAACCTGTGCCAATAAAAGCGGCGCATTGCTGTTGACCGGGGGATAAAGAAATTCACTTAGGACAAGCGCATCAAAAATTTGTAAACCATCCAGCGCATCAATGCCAACGGCCGTTAACGCCGGCTCCACAAAACTCAGTCCTGCAACAATACGCATTGGCAAATTGATTTTTTTTGCAGCAGCCACCAGCCTGGTTACAGTCGCTTCACCCACAAACGGATGACCCGGCACAGCATAGACCACATCTTCTGATTGTCCTAACTGCAACAATTCAGCCACAATTTGATCATAGACATCACCAAATTTTTCTGCGCTGTCATAAAGATGGTCAAAACTGTGTAAGACCGCGCCATTCGGCAAATCATCAACTGCGGGGTGACGTTTAGTGCGCAAATAAATTGTCTCGACAGTCGTTAGTGTCTGCCATGCCTCACGAGTTAGTAAACGGCCGTTGCCCGGCCCCAAGCCAACAATAGTAATCCCCATGATATTTGTCCTAACGAAAAAGGCGAGCACAAAGACTCGCCAATAAAAATCGTCAATCTATAACTGTCAATCGTTTAACGCTTGGTATAAGTCGGTGCCTTACGCGCACGTTTGAGGCCAGGTTTCTTACGTTCCTTCACACGTGAATCGCGCGTCATGTGACCATGCGTGCGTAAAACGCCGCGCAAATCCTCATCATATTTGACAAGCGCACGGGCAATACCAAGACGCACAGCACCGGTTTGACCAGTCGTGCCACCGCCATGAATATGCACAGTTACATCAACCTTGCCTTCCAGTTCAGTATCAGTTAACGGCCCCATTAAAATGCGATAATCACCAAAGCGCGGGAAAAAATCTTTGACTTCTCGATCATTCACAGTGAAACTACCAGTCGCTTCTGCATCTGGGTAAATACGCACACGCGCAGATGCACGTTTACGACGACCAATTCCCTCGTAATAACGACGTTTTTCTTCAACCATAATTCAATTCTCCTAGAGCTCCAACAGTTCCGGTTGCTGTGCATGATGCGGATGTTCACTGCCGGCATACGCCTTCATTTTGCTCAACATCTTGCGTCCCAATGGGCCTTTAGGCAGCATACCCTTCACCGCCGCTTCGATTGGACGTGTTGGGTATCTTTCCAACTGATCACGCAAGGAAATAGTTGTCAACCCACCCGGATAACCGGAATGGCGATAGTACATTTTCTGATCCATGCGATGTCCTGTCACTGCGATCTTTTCCGCATTAATAATAATCACATAATCGCCGCAATCTACAGATGGACTGTATATCGGTTTGTGTTTACCACGTAAAATAATGGCTACTTTAGAAGCCAAACGGCCAAGCGTTTGCCCTTCAGCATCCACAACATACCATTTGTGTTCTACTTCGGCCGGTTTTGTAACAAAAGTTTTCATAATTACTCCGTCTCTCGTTCTTCATAAACCACAGAAACCAGACTCAACCCCTGTGGTGGCGCTGCTGAGCCAGAACGCCTACGATCACATGCATACAGTGCATCTGCAAAATCAGTGACTGACCAAGAGCCATCACCAACTGCAGCCAGGCTGCCAACCAGACTGCGTACCATCCGATAGAGGAAAGCATTCGCTTCGACAAAAAACAGAATAAATTCTTGTTGTCGATAAAAATAAGCCTGGTAGATTTCACGAACTGTATTAATTCCTTGTGGCGGTGTGCCAAAGGTCGCAAAATCTCGTGTGCCCACTAACAAAGCTGCTGCCTGGTTCATATTATCCAGATCTAGCTGCCGCTGCACATACCAACTGTAACGACGACGTAAAGGGCTGCGTACTGCTGCATTATAAATGCTGTATTTATATGCCCTGCGCCGCGCATCATAACGTGGGTGAAATGAAGGCGCTGCTTCCTCAATTTTTAAGATCCCAATATCGTTTGGTAAATTAGCATTCAGTGCATTTCTTAACGCATCCACACCGTGTTGCCATGCTATTGTAAAACTGATCATCTGACCCATTGCATGCACACCGCTGTCAGTACGTCCGGCACCGGTAACTGTCACCGGACTGCGCGTCAAATCAGTTAATACTCGTTCTAATTCGCCCTGGATTGTTGGTTGTTCAATGCGTTGGCGTTGAAATCCAAAATAATCTGTACCATCATACTCGACCAGGGCACGAAAACGCAAACGATCTAGCGGCTGCGCCTGTTGGAAGGACAAAAATTATTCCTCATCCACCAACATCAATACGGCCATCTCGGCATTGTCGCCAGGACGTTTCCCGATTTTAACTAAACGCGTATAGCCTCCATTACGGTCAGCATAACGCGGTGCAATGTCGTTAAATAACTTTTGGACGACATCAACTTCTTCAAAATAACCACCTTCATCTTCAACTGTACGGCTCTTAGGCAGACGTGCTGCTGCTAAACGCCGTGCATGAACTTCATTGGCGGTGTTTGCTTCACCTTTAACCAGGCCACGTTTGGCCAGAGTAATCATTTTTTCGGCCGCGGGGCGAATCGTGCGTGCCTTGGCTTCTGTTGTGACGATTTTCTCATAACAAATCAAATCGGCAATCAGATTTTTGCGTAAGGCGGTGCGATGGGCTGTGTCACGATTTAGCCTACGGCCACTTACTCTATGTCGCATCGGTATTCCTCGTTCTATCTTTATCTACGATCCGGAGCGGTGTTTAATCCATGCCACGCCGGTTATTGTTGTTCAGCAACGGCCGTGTCTAAACCGTTCGCTCATCCTCATCGTTGAGGAACCCTTTCATACGCAGCTGTGCTTTCAGCTCATCAAGGGATTTCTCACCAAAGTTACGGATAGCCAGCATCGTCTCTTCACCTCGGTCAAGCATTTCCAGCATCTCTCCAACCTTGGTAATACCTGTACGCTTTAGGGAATTGAAAACGCGCACACTCAGATCTAGCTGCTCAATTGGCGTATCATAGATCTCATTCGGTATCGCCTCTTCTTCTTCCTCTACCTCTTCTGGCATGAACGTTTCTTCGCTCACACCCGCCAAGGGACGGAATTGCCCAACCAGAATTTGGGCAGACATTGCCAAAGCATCTTCGGGCTTTATGCTGCCGTCTGTCCAGATCTCCATGACAATGCGGTCATAATCAGCCATCTGGCCCACGCGTGTCTTCTCAACATCGTAAGAAACGCGACGGATAGGGCTAAAGATAGCGTCAACCGGCAGCTCACCAATCGGCAAACGACCGCGCTCCTCGGCCGGAGAATATCCCCGTCCTGTTTCAGCCGTCATTTCGATTTCCAAGAATGCTTCATCAGCGTCTACTGTGAAAAGGTACAAGTCCGGGTTAATTACTTCAACTTCTGGGGGCAGCTGAATGTCAGCGGCCGTTACCGTCCCAGCACCATGTACCTCTAGACGCAAACGCGCTTGATCCGTATTATGTAATTCCAAACGTAATTGTTTGATGTGCAGAATGAGCTGCATCATATCCTCACGAACATGAGGAATCGCAGAAAATTCATGCGGCACATCGGTTACACGTATCGACGTAATCGCTGAACCAGGCAAGGATGATATCAATACACGACGCAAAGAGTTCCCTAAAGTCGTGCCATAACCTCTTTCCAGCGGGCCGATGATAAACCTACCATATTCACGGGTCATCGCCGTGCCTTCAATTTTTGGTAGGATAAGATTATTTATAGTCAACGTTAAAACCTCCCATGCAATAATTCAATCGAATCTAGTCAGCGTGCCGAACAACATCAAACGAATGATATTTGCCAGGCATATAACAAAATATTATCGGGAGTAATACTCAACGATCAGCTGCTCGTTCAGTGAAACGTCGATATCTTCACGAGCAGGCAGATGCAACACATTCACTGTTAAGTCGGCTGCACTCGCAGTCAACCAACGAGGTACACGTCTGTCATCCATTTCTTGCCGCAAGACCTTGAAATATGTACGCCGCGAGCTTTCCGAACGCACCGAAACAATATCCCCAGGTGAAACTAACGCCGAGGGAACATCAGTTTTACGGCCGTTCAACATTACATGCCCGTGTGATACCAACTGACGTGCTTGCGCACGCGAACTGGCCATGCCAGCGCGGTATACCACATTATCAAGACGACGTTCCAACAAAGTCAACAAATTTGTACCAGTCAACCCAACTTGTTGTGATGCGCGGCTGAAATAACGACTAAACTGGCGTTCCATAATGCCATAAATGCGCCGTGCCTTTTGCTTTTCACGCAACTGTAACAAATAGTCGGATGCACGATTTCGCCGGAACTGTTTCTCGCGTCCATGTTGTCCCGGTGGGTATGACCGCCGTTCAAAAGAACATTTCGGAGTCATACACCGCGAACCCTTCAAAAAAAGCTTTTCGCCTTCACGGCGACAAAGCTTACATACAGGACCTGTATATCTTGCCAATTTCCATAACCTCCATTTTCAGGATTTCTCGAGAGGTTTACAGGCTCGGCAACCTTTCGGTTTATAACCCTTCATCCCTCTCCAAATATAAACTAAAATTATTATACGCGCCGTTTCTTTGGTGGCCGACAGCCATTATGTGGCACAGGTGTAATATCTGAAATCGCCTTCACCGTAATACCAGAGGCTTGGATTGCGCGAATAGCAGCCTCACGACCAGGGCCGGGACCATTAATGATAACTTCAACTTCCTGCATACCATTATCTTGTGCAACACGTGCCGCGTTTTGGCCGGCAAGACGCGCAGCATAAGGTGTAGATTTACGTGAGCCCTTAAAACCCGCCGAGCCACCACTTCCCCAAGATATTGTATTGCCATTCTGATCCGTAATTGTCACGATGGTGTTATTGAAAGTCGCAAAAACGTGTACGACTCCCCGTGAAACCATTTTTTTCGCTTTTTTGCGCGTCTGTGACTGTCTTCTTCTACGTGCCATTGTCACTCCTACAATGTAAGACAAGTTTGCAAACTTGTCCTACTCATTATTTACCCTTACGACGGCCACGTCCTGCAACCGTTTTCTTCGGTCCTTTACGTGTACGTGCATTGGTCTTTGTCCGTTGTCCATGCACTGGCAAGTGCCGGCGGTGACGCAGTCCGCGATAGCAGCCAATCTCCGTCAATCGTTTGATGTTCAAAGAAACCTCACGTCGCAAGTCACCTTCAACGGTATATTCCTCACCAATCGCTTGACGCAAACGTGTAATTTCTGCTTCCGACAAATCCCGCACACGCGTGTCAGGATCAACCTCAGCCGTGGCTAAAATCTTGCGGCTTGATGTCGGACCAATACCATAAATATAGGTTAAGCTTATCTCAACCCGTTTATTTCGCGGGATGTCAACTCCAGAAATACGAGCCATAATTCCTCCAACAGGTCACAGCAAATCAATGTCCGCTGTTCACTGATATTCTTTATCCTTGACGCTGCTTATGATTCGGATCTACACAAATCACACGCACAATGCCCCTGCGTTTTACAATCTTGCACTTTGGGCAACGACGTTTCACAGATGCTGATACTTTCATAATTTACCTTCCACTAAATGTCGACCAACTTCACATTGACTCTTTCCAGAAAGCGAGAAACTGCTCGACATTTCTAAGATCACTCCGCCTGCTGGACGACCTTGATCAATTCTTGCTGTACCTGTTCAACCGGCTGTTGGCCATTTACTTCCACAAACAAGCCCCTTTCTTGGTAATAGTCCATTAAAGGTTTTGTCTGAGCCTCATAAATGTCCATACGGGTCCGAATAGTGCCTTCATTATCGTCTGCACGGCCTTCAATTTCAGCGCGTTTCAATAGACGTTCTACCAATACATCCTGATTTACATGAATCGACGGGACGACACTAATGCGTCCACCTATTTCTGCTAACAGGTTATCAAGGGCAACTGCTTGTACCAGATTACGCGGAAAGCCATCAAGAATAGCCCCGTTTTTGCAATCAGTTTGTGACAACCGGTCTTTTACCATGGCCACTGTGACTTCGTCGGGAACAAGTTGTCCCTTATCCATATAAGTATTTGCAAGCTTACCAAGGTCCGTCTGGTTCTTCAGATTATATCTGAATAAGTCACCAGTGGAAATCTGGGGTAAACCCAACGCAGATTGCAACAGTTTTGCCTGTGTGCCTTTGCCGGCACCTGGTGCACCCATCAAAATCACATACTTCATCAGTCAATAAACCCTTCGTAATGACGCATAAGCAGTTGAGATTCTAGCTGACGCATGGTATCAATGACTACACCAACAACGATGATCAAGCCCGCACCAGTAACAACATATGCGCTTTGTTGAAGGCTAGGAATCCGCAATATTGCGCCGATAAACGCCATAATGCCTGGAGTAATAGCGATCAATCCCAAAAACACAGCGCCGACAAGTGTGATGCGACGTACCACCGAAGTAATGTAAGCTTCAGTGCGTTTACCCGGACGAATGCCTGGAATAAAACCGCCCTGACGCTGTAATGTCTGTGGTATGTTTTGCTGTTTCACCATCACATCAGTATAGAAGAAGGTGAATCCCACAACTAACAAGAAATAGAATCCCCAATACAAGAAGAACGAAAGCGGTGCCGTTCCTGGATCTTGTACGGAACCAAAACTACTAATGCTGCGTGCGATTTGGTTAAGTATATTACCATCTGTTGACAAATCACCAACAAAGAATTGGGCAATGAGGGGTGGAAATGTCAAAATAGCCTGTGCAAAGATAATCGGGATCATACCAGCAGTGTTTACCTTCAAGGGTACGTATGTACTCTGTCCCTGGTAAACTTTTCGACCACGCACACGACGGCCGTATTGTACTGGTATTCTGCGCTGTCCTTCCTGAATCACGACAATAACAAATACTGTAAAAACGGTCAGGACAATAAAAGCAAAAATAGTGAATATCCGCGAGGTCGTATCTGGAATCGCAAACAAGCTAGCCGTATTCGGCAAAATCCGCGAGACGATACCACCGAAGATAATCAAAGAAATACCTTGTCCAATCCCGTCTTCCGTAATTAATTCGCCAACCCAAATAGCGAACATCGTACCACCTACCATGGCAACCACAGTAGTTAAGGTTGATAAAATCTGATCCGGTTGCGTACCAAAATTAGGCAAAATTTGTTCTAAGCCACCTGGTAAACTGAAACCTATCAAGCGAATCTGACCAATAGCCTGCAAAAAGGCTAATGGAACCGTTATATAATAGGTAATCCGGTTAATTTTATTGCGACCTGTCTCACCCTCAGATGCCAACTCTTCCAACTGTGGAATAATCGGCGTTAACAATTGGATGATAATAGATGCTGTGATGTAAGGATACACACCCATGGCCATCACAGAAAAGTTGCGCACAGCCCCACCAGAAAGCAGGTCAAGAAAATTGACCACAGCGTTGCCGCTATCCTGGGCGGTGAAGGCAAGCCAAGCAGTTAAGTTGACGCCAGGCACCGGAATATTCGCCACAAGGCGGTAGATCACCAGCATAAAAATGGTGAACAATATACGCCGTCGCAAATCTGGCAAAGCAAATGCTGCACGAATTGACTCAATCATTACTCTTTTCCCGTTCTAGAGCCGGCAAACCAGAGAATCACTACAGTCTGCCCATAAGCTCATGCTTTTAATTGTAAGGTAGTACTTCAACAGTACCACCAGCTGCCTCAATTTTTTCACGGGCAGCGGTCGAAAAACGATGTGCCTTCACAGTTAAGGAGACATTGATCTCCCCATCTCCCAAGATCACAACGGGATCGGTCGGCTTTTTGATGAGTCCAATCTGGGACATAATTTCAGGAGTGACTTCAACATCTCCGAAATCAAATTCTGCCAGACGATTCAAATTTACTGGCTTGTAAGTTATTTTACGAATATTTGTAAACCCACGCTTAAATGGCAAACGCCGAGCTAAAGGTAATTGACCACCTTCAAAATATGCGCCTTTTCCACCGCCGCTGCGTGCGCCTTGTCCTTTGGTACCACGTCCAGCCGTTTTACCTTGTCCGGTCGCAGTACCACGACCTACTCGCTTGCGCTTTTTCTTTGCACCAGGATTGGGGCGCAGATCGTGTAATTTCATCTTACTCTACCTCTTCAACAGTCACCAAATGACTGACCTTAAAAATCATGCCACGGATTACGGCCGTATCATCATGCTCCACAACTTGATTCAGTTTACGGAACCCCAACGCCTTAATCGTTGCTTTTTGTTTCTCGTTATAACCAATTGTACTCTTCGAGTATTTAATGCGTAACTTAGCCATTAGCCTCGACTCCAAAACGGCGTCACTTCGGCTTTGTCTTTGCCGCGATCTGCCGCGATTTGTTGGTAATCCTTCAACTGGCGTAAGCCGTCCATTGTTGCCATCATGACATTAAGTGCATTTTGACTGCCCAAAGATTTTGAAAGAATATCTCTGTATCCAGCAGCCTCAATAACCGCACGAACGCCACCACCAGCGATAACGCCCGTTCCTGGCGATGCCGGCTTAAGCAGTACTTTAGCAGCACTGTAACGTCCAACAACTTGATGTGGTACCGTAGTACCAAACAAAGAAACTGGCTCCATCGCTTTCCGCGCAGCTTCAATCGCCTTGCGAATCGCATCCGGCACAGAGCGAGCCTTACCAGTAGCAACACCAACACTACCTTTATTATCACCAACAACCACAGTCACACGGAAAGCAAACCGGCGACCACCCTTAACTACTTTGGCAACACGTGTGATATCGATAATACGCTCATCGAGCTCATCACGTTGGTCACGAAAATTTTGTCGTCTTTGACCCATTACTCTCTCCTAGCCCTAGAACTTTAGCCCACCTTCGCGAGCGCCATCGGCCAATGCCTTCACACGACCATGATACAAATAACCACCACGGTCAAAAACGACCTCTTTGATACCTGCGTCCAGCGCACGCTGCGCTACACTCTTCCCTACGATGGTTGCCTGCTCTTTTTTGTTTTTGCCGTCTAAATCTGCAATAAGCTCTTTGTCCAAAGTTGAGGCAGATATAAGCGTATGCCCCGCAACGTCATCAATCACCTGCACATAAATGTGATCGGTACTACGATATACATTCAAACGCGGCCGCTCTTGTGTGCCGGAAATTTTGCGGCGAATGCGGCGATGGCGTCTTTTACGTGCTTTTTCTGTTGTTACAGCCATTTCATTTTACCTCTAAACCTTACCCGCCTTACCTGCTTTACGGCGTACATATTCACCATCATATTGGATGCCCTTGCCTTTATACGGTTCAGGGGGTCGTGTTTTGCGGATGCGTGCCGAGATTTCACCAACCTCTTGTTTGTCAATTCCAGACACTTTTATGGTTTTTCCGCGATCTTCTACCTCATATCCAAGGTTTTCCAAAGGTTCAAAATTAATTGGATGCGAGTAACCAACATTTAAAACGAGCACATCGCCATCCATTTGGGCACGATATCCCACACCTTCGATACGCAAAATCTTAGTAAAACCGTCAGTAACACCCACTACCATATTATTTAGCAAAGCACGCGTCAATCCATGTAGAGAGCGATGCTCACGTGAATCGCTCGGGCGCTTAATGGAAATAACGCCATCATTGAGATCAATGGTCATATCAGGATGAAAGGTTTGCGATAAAGAACCTTTGGGACCTTTCACCGAAATTGTTGACGCTTCCATTTCCAAACTAACGCCTTTGGGCAGACTTATGGGTTGTTTGCCTATACGTGACATTTCAGACCTCCGCCTACCAAATCCGGCAAATTACTTCGCCGCCAACACCGAGGCGACGTGCTTTTTGTCCGGTCATAATCCCTTTAGATGTTGTCAGGATATTAATACCCAACCCACTTAATACCCAGGGAATTTCATTTTTTCCAACATACACACGGCGACCTGGTTTGCTCACACGTTCTAAGCCATTAATGATGGAACGGCGGTCACGTCGGCCTCCGACATATTTTAATTCTATCTGTAACACGTCACGGGGCTGTTGGGACCGAATGCTATAATCTGCGATATAGCCTTCAACTTTCAGCACCTCGGCAACAGCCTCTTTCATATTGGAATACGGCATCGACACTGTTGAATGTTGCCGCCCAAGGGCATTGCGTACACGTGTCAACATATCTGCAATAGGATCACTCATTGACATAATTATGCACCTTTACCAGCTTGATTTTACAACACCGGGGACATTTCCCATCAGTGCCTGTTCACGAAAACAAATGCGACACAAACCAAAACGACGTATGTATCCACGGGGACGGCCGCATACTTTGCAACGGTTGCGCACACGTACTCTATATTTCCGCTTCGTTTCACGTGCGATCATGGACTTTTTCGCCATAACTATCTCCTCTAACCTTCTGACTGCCAAAACGGCATACCCAGCATACTTAGTAAACGGCGACCTTCTTCATCGGTTTGTGCCGTCGTGACAATGGTAACTTCCATGCCGCGAATTTTGTCGATATTATCATAGTTGATTTCAGGAAAAATCAATTGTTCACGCAAACCCAAGGTGTAATTTCCACGTCCATCAAAAGAGTCAGGAGAAATTCCCTGGAAATCACGTGTACGTGGTAACGCTACATGAATCAAACGGGTCAAGAATGCCCACATGCGTTCATTGCGTAAGGTTACCTTCATGCCAATTGAACGGCCTTCACGTAACTTAAAAGTAGCAATTGATTTCTTGGCCTTGGTTACAACCGGCTGTTGACCGGTAATAGCCATAAGGTCATTCATAGCAAATTGGATCGCTTTTGCGTTATCCAATGCTTCACCCAAACCAATATTGACCACAACTTTGGTGATACGTGGAGCTTGCATCACACTGTTATATTCAAACTCTTTGATCAATGCCGGTTGTATCTCGTTTTTATATTGTTCCAACAGCGGCGTAAAAGCCATTTTTACCTCCAGGTTAAGTGGCAGGAATGCGATGGTTGGACATATCCAAACCATTCTGGGCTTCCTGGCTCACCCTTGGTTCTTATATTAATCTAAATCAGCACCGCTTTTTTTAGCGTAGCGTATGCGACGGCCGTTTTCATCAAAACGAATGCCAATCCGAGTTAAAACATTGTTATCTTCGGGATCAACCAACATGACGTTTGACACGCTGAAAGGCGCTTCAAATTCAATGATACCGCCTTGAGCTTGTGATCGACCACCCGTTTGCTGTGGTTTTTGATGCTTCTTAACGATATTCACACCCGAAACAACAACACGTCCTTTTGCCGGCATCACGCGCTGAACTTTACCACGAACGCCCTTATAGTTTCCGGCGATGACTTCAACTTCGTCATTTACTTTAATACGCATGATTACCTCTTACAATGCTTCCGGTGCAAGTGATAGAATACGGCCAAATCCCTTCTGGCGTAATTCACGTGCAACTGGGCCAAAGATACGGGTGCCAACCGGATTATTATTGGTAGCATCCAATATTACAGCAGCATTATCATCAAATCGGATATAGCTGCCATCATCGCGCTTGTATTCTTTCTTCGTGCGCACAATAACAGCCTTTACAATAGTGCTTTTTTTAACGTTTGAATTTGGCGCAGCTTTTTTGACAGTGGCGGTAACAACATCGCCTACAGACCCGTAACGGCGTTTCGAACCACCCATTACCTGAATGACCAAAATCTCACGTGCACCAGAATTATCGGCAATATTTAGACGACTTTCTTTCTGAATCATGATGAGCCTCTTATTTTGCCCGGTCTAAAATTTCGGTAACGACAAATCGTTTTTGTCGACTGATGGGTTTAGACTCGATAATTTGCACACGATCACCCACGTGGCATTCATTGTTTTCATCATGCGCCTTATACTTCTTTGTACGGCGCATCACTTTACCATAAATCGGATGACGTTGGGTAGAAGCTACAGTAACGACGACGGTTTTATCCATTTTGTCACCAGTAACGATACCAACTAAACGTTTACGTTGCTCTCTCATCTCTCACCTACCCTGCAATCTCGTAACTCGTGACCATCTGCGGTTTTGCTTTTGCGACCCGAGATTTGCGCGAGCGCGGCTGCTTTTTATTCAAATCTACCAAAGCGGTAGCCAGAGCGCTGCCGCTGTCATCGCTAAAGCGAACTTGCCAGGCACCTTCTTCATAAATGAAATGAGTATTAGCCTTCCATTCATTATTTGCCAATGCTGAAGCAATTTCTGGTTGGGCAACGGCCGTTTCTGTGGCAAGTTGGCGCATTTTCAAAACAGTCTCAAGTTGAGCAATCTCGCGACGCACAATTCTGAGTCTGGCATAGTTATCTAGCTGAGCAGTGGCTTTTTGGAACCGCAAATTGAACATCTCTTCGCGTGCATTCTCCAGCAGCTCATCCAGTTTATCATCACTCATTTCACGCAATTCAACAATATTAGCCATTAGAGTGCATCCTCCCGTGAAACAATCTGCGTACGAATTGGCAATTTATAATCCGCCAGTCGCAACGCTTCGCGTGCCACATC
>JAGRDI010000025.1:37990-42894 GCA_020432765.1 Anaerolineales bacterium
CCTTTACCCATACGGGTTTCAGCCGGTTTCGCTGTGACTGGTTTATCTGGGAAAATACGAATCCAAATTTTGCCACGGCGCTTCATATGTCGCACAACGACACGACGAACCGTCTCAATTTGGCGGCTGGTAATCCAACCCGGATCCAACGCCTGCATCCCAAAATCACCATTCTGCAACGAGGTACCACCCTTGGCCATGCCTCGCATGCGGCCACGGAATTGTTTGCGATATTTAACGCGTTTTGGCATTAACATGGTACTTACTCCAATTGATTTAGGGCATTGCTCATGGGTGGTCTCCTGACCGAGCCACAATCAGTTACCTAAATCAATCCAACTTACTCACTGATATAAACGTCTGTCGAAGCAGCTCTTTGCGGCAGGATTTCACCTCTATAAATCCACACCTTCACACCGATACGTCCAAATGTCGTCAAAGCTTCAGAAAAGCCATACTGCATATCGGCGCGAATCGTATTGCGCGGCACACGTCCATCAAAGATTTTTTCATTACGCGCCATTTCCGAACCAGACAAACGCCCGCTGCATTCAATGCGCACACCTTCAACACCAGCACGCATCGCTTGTTGGACAGCCCGTTTCATAGCTCGGCTGTGCGAAATCCGGCGTTGTAGTTGACCGGCGATATTCTCCGCTATGAGCTGTGCATTCGCATCCGGCTGCGAAATCTCTTCCACTTCTACTTTAACCGCCTTGCCAGTCAAATCACGCAATTTCCCACGCAATTCCTTCACAGACGCACCCTTGCGACCAATGACAATTCCTGGTTTGGCCGTATGAATCGTTACCTGCACCTGGTTTGGAAAGCGCTCGATATCAACATGAGCGATGCCAGCGGCAGGCATCTCAGCCAAAATATTTTTGCGCAGGATGAAATCCTCGTGTAATAAGTCACGATAGCGCTCGCCTTCCGCATACCAACGGGCATTCCAATCCCGATATGATCCTAAACGAAAACCTACTGGATGTACTTTACGTCCCAACTTAATCCTCCATGCGACAACTGTCGCTTCTAGTCCTCAAAATCCCGCTCAGATAACACAACCGTTATGTGCGATGAGCGAATCATAATCGGACGGAAACGACCGCGTCCAGCAAAACGTCCACCATACGGTGATTTACGGTGCCGAGGACCATCATCAGCAAAAATGCGGCTGACCGTAAGTTCTTCAACTTCCAAGCCATAATTCTCTTCCGCATTTGCAACGGCCGATTGAATTAATTTATACACAGGCTCTGCAGCCCGCTGCGGCATAAAGCGTAACGTATCCAAAGCCGTATCGGCATCCATGCCGCGAACAAGATCCACTACCAAACGCACTTTGCGCGGTGTAATGGGAATGTGTTTCGCTACTGCGCGTATTTCAAATGCTTCAGCCATGATTAACGACGCCCTTTCCTTTCAGTTTTTGGAATATGACCACGAAATGTGCGTGTAGGTGCAAATTCACCGAGCTTATGCCCCACCATATTTTCTGTAATATAAATCGGAATATGGCGACGGCCGTCGTACACAGCAATCGTATGCCCCACCATTTGTGGGAAAATCGTGCTGGCACGAGACCAGGTCCGAATCACCTTACGACCACCTTTGGCCTCATTCAACTTTTCCACCTTACGCAATAACTTAGGATTTACGTATGGTCCTTTTTTGAGTGAACGTGACATTTGCTTTCCTCCTACCGACGTTTCTTGGTCCGACGACGGAAAATATATTTATCAGTCGCCTTATTGCTGCGTGTACGCCGACCCTGCGCCGGTTTACCCCAAGGCGTTTTCGGTCCTGGCATACCAATGGACGAACGACCCTCACCACCGCCATGTGGATGGTCATTGGGGTTCATCGCCGAGCCACGAACTGTCGGGCGGATACCCATGTGGCGCTTACGTCCAGCTTTACCTAATTTAATGTTGCCATGTTCCACATTGCCAACTTGGCCAATCGTCGCCAAGCAATCTTGTAAAACATAACGCTCTTCACCGGAAGGCAAACGCAACGTCACATAATTCGGCCGGTCTTTAGCCAGTAACTGCGCAGATGTACCCGCAGAGCGCACCATTTGACCGCCTTTGCCTGGTTGAAGTTCAATATTGTGAACCAACGTTCCCAAGGGGATATTACCCAATGGCATTGTGTTGCCCGGTCGAATTTCGACGCGGCTGCCACTAACAACAGAATCCCCAACTTGTAAACCCATTGGTGCGATGATGTAACGTTTTTCACCATCAGCATATACTATAAGTGCAATCCGGGCAGAACGATTGGGATCATATTCAACTGACGCCACACGGCCTGGAATATCGATCTTGTTCCGGTGAAAATCTATCTCACGGTAACGGCGTTTATGGCCGCCACCCCGATGTCGCACCGTGATCTTGCCCCGCGAATTACGCCCTGCACGCTTGCGTAGGCCGTGCGTCAGAGACGGTTCCGGCCGCGCATGCGTGATCTCCTCAAATGTAAAACCGCTCATATCACGGCGGCCGGGAGATGTCGGCTTAAATACTTTTATCGGCATGATTCCTCCAGAGACGGACGGTAGACCACTGCGGCATGGGAACAACCCCAAAATCCGTGTAATCCTCGTCCCTGCTCAAAATAACAATAATCTCACGCTCAAGGCCGGTCTCATTTCGACAAACTCAATGTAAGTCCTGACCGTGCCTATAAGCAGCAGAGTCAGCAGACCAGCTGCGAGCGAATTTTTATACACCTTCAAATAAATCAATGCTATCACCAGGTTCAAGCGTAACAATCGCTTTCTTCCAACCTGGTTTACGCACAGCAATGCGACGCATGCGGCGTGCCCGTTTAGCAGGCATATTCGACACACGTACCTTATCAACCGTCACATTTGGCCACGCTAACTCTACAGCCTGTTTGATCTGCAATTTGTTTGCACGTGAATCCACTGCAAATGTGTATTGATTGTTTGCATCTGCTTGGTAGTTACTTTTTTCCGTCACAACCGGACGGCGAATAATTTCGCGCCAATGCATGATTTATTCCTCCTCACCAGCTGCGTCGACAACGGCCGTATCATCGGCCAGAAACGCACTCAAAAGTTCAAGAGCGGCAACCGGCATTATAACCTTTTCGTATCCCAACAAATCGCGGACATTCAGATAATTTGCTCGCAGCGCCTTCACTTTCTGTAAATTATTCGCAGATTTTTCTGCATTCTCATTCTGCACTGGCAAAAGCACCAAGGCACTATCACCTTGAGCCACTGCATTAATCATTGCAACCATGTCACGCGTTTTAGGTACATCAAAACTAATTTGATCCATCACAACAATCTCGCCATTGCTCGCTTTTACACTCAATGCAGAACGTAAAGCGGCACGGCGCATTTTGCGCGGCATATCTTTTGTATACTTGCGCGGCAAGGGCCCATGTGCAACACCACCACCTACAAAAATCGGCGCACGACGGCTGCCATGGCGTGCGTTGCCAGTGCCTTTTTGCCGGTAAATTTTACGCGTCGACTTATTGACTTCCGATCGACCCTTTGCCTTGTGCGTGCCCAAACGCGCATTTGCCATTTGGCGAACCAACGCTTGATGCATTAAGTCACGGTTTATATTAGCTTCGAATACACTGGCCGGGAGTTCAATGGTATCAACTGCCTGGCCTGTCATGTTAACAACTTTGACTTCCATAATTGGTATACCTCCTTATCCCTTTGCCGCGTTCCGAATGATCACAAGACCACCCTTCCGACCAGGAACAGCACCCTTCACAGCAATCAAATTTTTATCAGCATCAATACGTACTACTTCCAGGTTCTGGATAGTAAGGTTATCATTACCCATACGACCTGGCATACGCTTGCCTTTAAATACACGACCGACAGATGAGGTTGAACCAATGGAACCCGGCGCACGATGACGATCAGATTGGCCGTGGGTTTTCATACCACCACCAAAACCATGCCGTTTCACAACACCAGCAAAGCCACGCCCCTTACTTTTACCAGACACATCAATGCGATCGCCCAGCTCAAACTGCTCAACAGTTAATGCCTGACCAACTTTATAGCCGTCAATCTGCTGGGTGCGGAATTCGCGCAAATGGCGTACAGCCGGCACACCACTATCCGCTTTCCGTTGGGGATGTTTTTTATTCGTTTTCAGTAAACCGAGATGCCCTTTCTCTCCCCCGGAGAGGCGCTTCTCTTTGGTCTCGCCGAAACCAACCTGGATAGCACTATAACCATCCAATTCTTCTGTTTTCACTTGGGTTACGTAACACGGACCACCTTGAATAATGGTTACCGGCGTTACAACACCGCTTTCATCAAAGACTTGGGTCATCCCAAGCTTGATGCCTAGTAATCCTTTCACACTTACCTCCCAGGACTGTCAGCCACCAGGCTACGACTGCATCATCCTGCCGTCTAAGGCATAAATGCCCTAGACCTATATGATGATATTCAGTTTAGTTAATGTTTAATCTCAAACCGTAAGACCTTCAAACAAGTGTTTGTCTTTCTTAAATTGAAATTTCGATATCAACGCCGGCCGGTAAATTCAACCGCATTAACGTATCAATCGTCTTCGAATCAGGATTGATCACATCAATCAAGCGTTTATGTGTACGAATTTCAAAATGTTCGTGCGAATCTTTGTCAATGAAAGTACTACGACGAACCGTAAAACGTTCTAACTTAGTCGGCAAAGGTACTGGACCGACGACACGTGCACCTGTGCGTTCGGCCGTTCCCACAATACGTTTTGCTGATTGATCAAGAACACGGTGGTCATATGCTTTCAAACGAATACGGATTCTTTGCTTAGCCATTTATTGCCTCATAAAGAAGGGTGTTGGAATATTCCAACACCCCATAATATAACTTAGTCAAGAATCTTCGTGATGAC
>JAGRDI010000026.1 GCA_020432765.1 Anaerolineales bacterium
GGTGCCTGGGATAATGCCAAGAAATTTATCGAAGAAGGTGAGCATGGCGGTAAAGGTTCTGAGGCACATAAAGCTGCCGTGGTTGGTGATACTGTGGGTGATCCTTTCAAGGATACATCTGGTCCTTCCCTAAATATTTTGATTAAGTTAATGTCGATGGTCTCAGTGGTTTTTGCTGGATTGGTTGTGTATATTGACGGCGGTCAGGGTTTGTTGGCGATGATTTTTGGCGGGTAAATATGTGTTAATGTTCCATGGTGGCAATGTCGTTGAGTGACTTTGCGGCCCTATGCCTTTAATACTTGAAATCAGAGGAGCGTTTGTTACGCTCCTCTTTTATTTCTGGGTATAATGGGTATATGTCGACGATTTTGACTTATGTTCCAGCTTTGGCGCATACCAAGCAGCATCATCCGGAAAATCATGCGCGTTTATCCGGCTTGATGCCAGCGTTGGAGATGTTTGGTATTTTGGAGGAAGTCACGGCCGTAGTTCCTCAACTTGCTACCTATGACCAACTGCGCCGTGTACATACCAGCGGAGTCATCGACTATGTTCGCCAAATTTCAGGTCAGGGTGGTGGCTTATTGGATGCTGGTGATACCTATGCCACGGCCGAAAGTTATGATTTGGCGCGGTTAGCTGTTGGTGGCTGTTGTACGGCCGTTGACAAAATGATGACTGGTGAAGCAAAAAATGGTTTTGCATTGGTGCGCCCCCCCGGCCACCATGCAGAATCAGACCGCGTAAGTGGATTTTGTTTATTTAACAATATTGCGGCGGCGGCACGCCATGCTCAAATTGTACATGGTGTGGAACGAATTTTGATCCTCGATTTTGATGTGCATCACGGCAATGGCACCCAGGATATTTTTTATGAAGATGACAGTGTGATGTTTGCTTCATTACATCTGTATGCGCGTTACTTTTATCCAGGCATTGGCGGTATGTATGAGGTCGGCACACGCATGGGTCACGGGTATACGCTAAATGTACCTTTTCCGGCTGGCGTTGGCGATGTGGGTTACTTGCGTGCGATGCAAGAAATTATTATGCCCAAAGCACGTGCATTTCAGCCGCAATTGCTGTTGATTTCGGCTGGTTTTGACGCCCATTGGCGTGACCCTTTGGCGATGGCAAATTTGAGTTTAAAGGGTTATGGTTGGTTAACTCAGATGTTGATAGAGCTTGCGGATGAGTTGTGTAACGGCCGTATTCTGTTTGTCCTTGAAGGCGGTTATCAGCTTGATGTGTTAACATATGGCATAATAAATGTGTTTTATAGTTTGTTAGGTCGGGACGAAATCTACGATCCATTCGGGGCTGCACCTGAAATTGAAAAGGATATTTCACCATTATTAGAGCAATTAAAAGCGCGTTACTTATAAGTTTTTGGTAAAATTCGCTTGGAGGTTGCATGAGCGATAAAGATCAACAGGATACTCAATCTAAAAATGTCCTTGCTTCAAAGAATGCAGACATTGAAAAGGCAATCGATCCGGTTGAGGATTCAGCTAACAAAAATGATATAGCGGACGACGTGGGCGCAGAAAATTATTCTTTGTCGCTTGATGACTCTGTGCCGGTTGAAAATTTGCCCAATTGGGCACGTGAAGATCAACAAGCAAAAGAAGCGCCGCGTGACGATCCTTTGGCATGGATTGATAGTGGCGAGACGGGTTCGTCTGTAACCGAAATGCCAACATTACAATATCCTGGCGAGCGGGCACATGCACCAGTAGAGGAACCAGATACGCCAGTAAAAAATCCCAACCCGGGATATTTACACGGATTTGACAAGCCTCAACCGCTTGAGAACTTTGACGATGCAATGGCTTGGTTAGATAAATTGGCTGCAAGTAAAGGGCAGCCTGTTGAAGAATTGCCCACGCAAATTATCGCTAAAGATTTACCTGTGGACTATCTAAACAGGACGGATGAGAATCATAACGCTGATCCAGACCCAGATATGGAAATCATTGATGATCCAATTTCTTGGTTAGAGCAATTAGCTGCCGATCAAGATACACCGTTGGAAGAACTACCTAGTGTTGCTGATCGATTATTAGCGTCTGAGATTATTTCAAAAATCGACGACTCACAAGGAACGGCCGTGCCTCAAGTTGACCCTCCCGAAGTTGCTGTCCCATTAGAAGATGCGCTGTTGTATTTGGAGCAAATTGCGCAAGATGAAGGCATTCAATTACAAACAGTTGAGATTGACCCAAACATCGACACCCGTGATTTGGATGCTTTATTATTACAGGTTGATCAATTGGCTGCTGGTGATATTTCTGGCCTGCCGCTTGCTGTGATGGCAGCTACCACTGCCGCAGAACGTAAGCAGCCCAACCAATCAAAAGTTGATTGGAATAATCTCTCTGATACGATGCCTGAAGACCCAGACGAAGCCCTAGCCTGGATGGAAAGCTTGGCTGCTGCCGCAGATGACGATGCGGGTGCAGATGCAGTACCCGAGACGACAGCATCTGATTTGGCAGAACTTGATACGCTGCCACCTAAAACTGTTGGCACTCGGAATGAAGAGGATTATCTGGAAGATATGCCAGAAGACCCAGATGAAGTGATGGCTTATTTAGAACGGGTTTCTGCCGACAAAGGGCAAGAATCTGTTGATTCAGCTGTATCAACTAAGCCGGAGGCTGCATCTCAGCCGCAGCTTACAGAAGTTGAGCCGCCGGCACAAAAGGAAAATTCTGCGTTAGCAGAAGCATCCCAAGCTTTGGCAGAGGGGAATGTTGACAACGCTTTGGCTGGTTATAAGGCATTGTTAGCCCAAGGGGATGATTTGAATGCCGTGGTGGCTGAGCTAGAAACGGCCGTTGTAAAAAATCCTGAAATTGGCCGTTTACGCTATCTCTTAGGAGATGCTTATATGAAAAATGGTCAGCATCAAGAAGCTTTAAAAGCGTATCAACAAGGCTCTTTAGATAATTTATAAAAAGCAATCAGCTTGTTAGCATTTCAGCCAGTCAACTTCCCTTGATTTGCGCCTAATAATTCATCTCTAGCGGAAACCAACTACTTGGCTGAAACGCTGACAGTTAAAAAAGGAAAAAACATGGAACGTACTTTAATTTTAGTCAAACCAGATGGTGTGCAGCGTGGTTTAATAGGCGAAATAGTTGGTCGTTTTGAACGCCGTGGCCTTAAGCTTATTGGCATGAAATTTATCCAGATGTCAACCGAACTGGCGGAGCGCCATTATGCCGTGCATCAAGGCCGTCCTTTCTATGTGGCCCTGGTGTCATATATTACTTCAGGACCGGTTGTCGCTATGGCTTGGGAAGGCAACGACGCCATTAAAGCAGCGCGTAATACAATTGGCGCAACCAATCCTGTAGAAGCAAATGCTGGAACGATTCGCGGCGATTTTGGCATGGAAATCGGCCGTAATTTGGTTCATGGCTCTGACAGCCCAGAGAACGGCGTTAAAGAAGTGACTCTTTTCTTTGCAGATGAAGAAATTGTAGACTGGCAGCGGGTGACTGAAGCTTGGATTTGTGAGTAATTAAGCTCCCTTGTAAATGGGGCGTGGGCAGCTTGCTCGCGCTCATTGCCAGACTGGCTGGCAGTCTGCGCTCCATTTTCATTCATTTGTTGGTGCAGCGCAGCGGCGTGGCATCTCCTCCGAAATTCGTGTTTGAATTTCTAACTGTGGAGAAACAGAGAACGCAGAGGATATTTTAATAAATTCCCCTGCGTTTTTCTTATTTTTAAGGTATACAGGCTATTACTGCATACGCATGACAATGTGAGCGCGATCCCAAATTTCTTCGAGACTATAATAGGCTCGCTTTTCAGGGGAGAATACGTGAACGACAAGGTCGCCAAAATCGATCAACACCCAGCCGGCGGCGGAATCTCCTTCGATGCCAAGCATTTGGATATTCGCTTTTTGTTTGGCATCAAAAGCGATATTGTCGGCCAAAGCGCTTAATTGACGTTCGTTGCTGCCATCACATATCAAAAAATAATCAGCAAAAACGTTATGCTCTTTTAAATCTAGTAAGACAATATTGCTGCCTTTTTTATCTTCGATTGTATCGACCAGCAAATGTGCCAGCTCTAAACTTTCCAGATGTCACCTCCAAAAGGTTGTTTTTTGTTAGCAATTAGCTAGTCAGTTAGCCAGCCTGCTTTTTAGTAGAATTTTAGCAGGGGGGGCTTGCCAGGTCAAAATCGTGCAGGTCAAAAGGATTGGATTGGTTGCTTGGCTAGAAAAGGTTAAAATCATTTGAATATATATCCCTAGCTGATTAGCTCTACCAAGGAGATTTTTAATGGCAGACCCGAAAATCCCACCACGCGAAGTGCCGCAGAATGATGCGGGTTATTTTGAGAAAATTACACAAGCTGTCTTTCAAGCTGGTTTTAGTTGGGAAGTAGTGCGGAATAAATGGCCCAATTTCCAACAAGCGTTTGCACATTTTGATATTGACATTGTGGCCAATTTCACTGAGGAAGATGTTGAGCGTTTGTTAGAAGATAGGGGGATTATCAGAAACGGCCGTAAAATCGAAGCCACCATCAAAAACGCACGCACATGCCAGCATCTCATTGCTAAACATGGCAGCTTCAAAGCTTATTTGGATTCACTTGACGCTGTGGACTACAATCAACGCGCCAAAAAATTCAGCAAACAATTCAAATTTATGGGCGCGATGGGCGCTTATTTCTTCTTTTGGTCAGTCGGTGCAGAGGTGCCGCCCTACGAAGAATGGCGTGCATCACAAGAGAAATAATTATGGGCTTTTTGTCAGATTTTATGGTTGAAAGCACAGTCTGGTCTGTTACTGAACTGACGGATTACATCCGTGAATTGTTTGAGATTGACTTCCGGTTACGCGATGTAGAAGTTGAAGGCGAAATCTCGAATTTTGTACGCGCCCGTTCGGGCCATTTGTATTTCACACTCAAAGACCAAGGTGCGCAGATCAAATGTGTGATGTGGCGCACGGCCGCTGAACGTATGCACTTTAATCCACAAGATGGCGATGCGGTTGTTGCCCAAGGGCGTATTTCGGTTTATTCTGCTGGCGGCGTCTATCAGCTTTATGCCGAACAGATGACCCCTGCGGGTCGTGGTCACCTGGCGCTGGCTTTTGAGCAGTTGAAGGCTAAATTAAACGCTGAGGGCTTTTTTGACCCTGAACATAAGCAGCTCATTCCCCCATTCCCGCGCAAAATTGGCATCGTGACTTCGGCAGATGCGGCGGCTTTGCGTGACATCTTGAATGTGTTGGCGCGGCGTTGTCCATTGGTGTCGGTGTTGATCGCACCCACTTTGGTGCAAGGGGATCAAGCCCCGGCCCAGATTGTACGGGCATTGCGTTGGCTGGACGGCCGTAACGATATCGACACAATCATCATTGCCCGTGGCGGTGGTTCGATGGAGGATTTGTGGGCTTTTAATGCTGAGGAGGTTGTTGGCGCAATTTTCAACGCCAAACATCCGATTATCAGTGGAATTGGGCATGAGGTTGATTTTACCTTGACTGATTTTGTGGCTGACTTGCGTGCACCCACTCCTTCGGCGGCAGCGGAATTAGCTGTGCCTGATTTGTCCGAATACCAACTTGCGCTGGTTGATATACAAACACGACTCACGATGCTTATGGAAAACAGTTTGCGACAGAAAAAATGGCAGCTGCAAGCCCAAATGCAAACATTATCCCTTTTAAGTCCGCGTGCTGGTCTGGATAATAATTTGCAGCGTCTCGATGGCTTTGTTTTACGTTTGGAAAAGGTTGTGGAACGCCGTTTAACACAATCACAAACGGCGTTAGCAGTATTGAATGCACGCCTTGCGGCGATTTCTCCGCTGGCGACATTGTCCCGTGGCTACGCGATTGTGCGTGGTACAGACGGCCGTATTATTGGTTCTGTTGCTGACGTGACTGCAGGCTCGAATATTTATGTGCA
>JAGRDI010000027.1:0-2608 GCA_020432765.1 Anaerolineales bacterium
CCACTAATTGTTCAGTGGGTGTGCGCCCTGGGCGATCTGCATTGGTGCTGTCACCCAGCATAGCTAAAACGCCATTGGGGGTCAGTTCACGTAAACGCTTGAAATCGGTCGTGCGTCCGCCGCTGGGGGTTTCATCCAATTTGTAATCGCCCGTATGAACAATTGCGCCCACCGGTGTATCGATTACCAGGCCAACCGCAGCAGGAATGGAATGTGCCACCGCGAATGGACTAATGCGGAACGGACCTAAGTGCAATGATTGTGTGTCGTCAATCCGTTCCAATGTCGCGTTTTGCAGCACATGGGCTTCTTCTAATTGGCGCTGCGCCATGCCGATGGTCAGGGCTGTGCCGTAAATGGGCGCCTTGATGTGCTGCAGTAGATAAGGCAGACCGCCCACATGATCTTGA
This sequence comes from Anaerolineales bacterium, assembly GCA_020432765.1. Lineage (GTDB taxonomy): Bacteria > Chloroflexota > Anaerolineae > Promineifilales > Promineifilaceae > JAACFF01. Next base: position 411 of record JAGRDI010000027.1, read on the forward strand.
TGACCATGCGTCAGCACAATGCCGCGTAAGGTTTCTTGATTTTTTATAACGTAATCGAAATCCGGGATGACCAGGTCGATACCGTACATGTCACTTTCGGGGAACATGACCCCACAGTCGATGATGATTTGGTTACGGCCGTATTCCAATATTGTCATGTTTTTGCCGATTTCCCCCAGGCCGCCTAGAGGAATGATTTTTAGGTTTTTTGCCATACTATTTTTAGTTATATTCCTTATATAGTGCTTGCAAGATCCATTTTCCCCACGTCTATTTGTTTGCAACGTGTATAAGTAACGTGCTGTGACACAGCTAAACCATTTAGCTAGTGGAAGCGATTTTTATCCTTGCTGTTCTTCTCTCGGGCGGAGGGGTCTGATCGATCTTGCAGAAGGCACTTCTAATTTTATGTTACGCGCAGAAGCTTACCACAAAAGCGTAAGAAAAGCATTAATTACATAATTTTGGTTTAGGTTGGCTACACCGAATTGGGGAAGGAACGAATTCGGGATTTTAGTAATAAATTGGCCCTGCTTGTTGACTTTTGCGATTAAATATGTACACTAAATTCAAATACTAGACAAAACTCATCCCAGCTTAGGATTTTTACTATGATTATCACACTCGATGATAAAGATCGGATATTACTTGACCAACTACAAGGCAATGCGCGTTTAACCAGTTCAGAATTAGGCAAACAAATCGATCTTTCAACATCTGGCGTCCAGAAACGGTTACGCAAACTCGAAGAGAATGGTGTCGTTGAGAAATATGCGACGATTATCAATCGTAAACGCCTCGGCTATGATTTGTTGGTTTTTGTACAGGTCACTTTGGCAGGCCATATGCCGGAATTGGTTGCGGCGTTTGACACTGCAATGCAAGAGATGCCCGAAATATTGGAATGTCATCGTGTCACCGGCAATGCTGACTACCTGTTGAAAATCGTCGTACGAGACCACGAACATTTAGATCATTTTCTCATGCAGCGGCTGCTGCCTCTTCCTTCTATTGATCGTGTGAGTTCCAACCTGGTGCTCAAGGCGGTTAAAGAAACAACAAATATTGGCCTGGTTGAAGCTGAAAACAACAACCATCAGTAGGGCAAGTTTGCAAACTTACCCTACTCGTTTCTAGGAGTGAAAATCATGATTGCTGTACAAAACCCCCGCGAATATACTGGTGAAATTGCCCCCGAATTAAGAACGGCCGAACATGAATACACGGCCGTTTCCCAGGAAATAAGCTTTAGCGACGCGCAACATGCCATCTGGGCAGACCTGTTCAGCGGCATCAACCAACCCTTTTTGCGGGAACATTTGTGTGACGAATTTCTGACCGGACTGCACCTGTTGCAGCTTGACCCACAGCGAATCCCATCGGTTGCCCATCTCAACGCCCACATTCAGCCACGTACCGGCTGGCGCATTGAGCGAACGGCCGTTCGTTACACACATGCCGACGATTGGTACAAAAAGTTTGCACAGCGCATCTTCCTGATCACCGATTATTTGCGCGGCCGTGAGCAAATGGCCTTCACCCCCGAACCAGACATGTTCCACGATATTTTCGGTCATCTCCCCTATCTGGCGCTTGACTTTTATGCGCGCCTCGAAGACAAATTTGCCCCAGCTTACTTGAATGCAACCCAGGCAGAACGTGAAGTCATCAAACGCTTGGCGTGGTACAGTACAGAGTTCGGGTTGGTAATGGAAGACAATCGCATCAAAGTCTTTGGCGCGGGTCTGATTTCTGGGCGCAGCGAACTTAGCAATACGATCATGGAGTTTTATCGGCTGGACCGTGATGATGTAATCGACTTTCGCAAAGACGTTTACGCTCAAATATGCAGCCATTTTTACACAAATGAAACGGATGTAAGCCGCATTTTTAATGGTATCAATTTGCTGCACCAGCAAGGTGAAATGTCATCCCAGGAGCAAGGTTGGAATGTGATCCGCAGTTGCTACGAACAGCTTGGCATCACACGCACAGGCTATTTTGGCGGCGAAGTCTTGCTGGCACCATTTAATATTGACTATATCGCCCAAATCCCCAAAACCGTTTATGCCTTCAACCCCGTCTTCTTTGTTTTTGAATCATTTGAAAAATTAGATGTGCTGCTCGATTCCTACCTAAAACCGATTGCGCAGCGCCGTTCAATATAGGTCTGGACTCTGGCGAATTTCAGATTTGTC
>JAGRDI010000027.1:2688-9723 GCA_020432765.1 Anaerolineales bacterium
TGTTAAAAAACTTGACAAATCTCTCAAAAAACACCTGAGTCCTGTAAAGGTTTTGAATTCTAGACTTGTCAGGCCTCTACAACGAGAGGCTTGTGAGCAAATTGATCATAAAACCTGACAAGTCTCCTCTGGCCAAAAAACGACTTGTTTCTGATAACTACCAGTTGACCCTGGATCGATCTGTGTCACAATAAACAAATGATACCTAGACCCACCATCCAACAACTGTTGGATCATTTACACGATAATCCTTTTTTTGGTGATTTAGACACAGAAACCTTACAAATCCTGGTCAATGGCGCTATCTGGCGCGAATATGCGGCTGGTGAACTGGTTGTGTTGGAAGGTGAAATATCCGCAGGCATGTATTATCTGCATTCTGGCTGGTTAAAGGCGGTGAAGGTTTCGCCTAACGGCCGCGAACAAGTACTGCGGTTTTTTGAGGCCGGCGAGACGTTTTATGAGCTAGGTGCTTTTGCCAAACAGCCGCACCCAGCAACGGCCGTTGCCCTCGAACCCGCCGGTATCTGGCTGATCAGACGTGAAACAGTGTTGCAGTTAATACGCGAACGGCCGTATTTCGCCGAGTTTGTCTTGGCTAAAATGGCGGAACGTATGCTGCATCTCGTTTCCCTTGTTACCGATCTCTCTTTGCGTTCTATCACCGAACGGCTGGCGCGTCTGTTACTGGAAAGCGCTGAAGAGGATAGGCTCTATCGACCACGCTGGTATACCCAAGCCGAATTAGCCGCACGCTTGGGAACTGTTCCTGATGTCATCCAACGCGCTTTGCGTGAATTAGAACAGGAAGGGCTAATCGAGGTGCAAAGACGTGTCATTCACATCCTCGACAGGCAAAAACTAACCCAAAAAATAACCTAACTCAACTCGTAGTCCGTCAAACTTCTTTTGGCCGGCTGCGTGGCCGTGTTTCACAGTGGCACACTCAGTACAAGCTTTGACCGTGCCACTGATGTTGTTTCTCAAAACCCGACAAAAGTCGTCGAACTGAAATCACTCCAATGATATCCTATCATCATTGGAGTGATTTTTATTGGGAGTGTAACAAATGGATATAAAAGTCGATGCATCAACAGAGCAAATTATGGTAAACGGCCGTTTTTCACATCCACACAATGCCTGCCTGTTTATCGAAATTCAACGCGGTATGTCCATAAAAGCATGCGACGGTGAGGAAATAGGTTTTTCGGCAGGCATGCTTATCGATCGTTGTAACAACAGCAGTACACATTTATTACTCGGCCGTTTACCGACACCTGCTGAATACCGATTCATTCCGGTAGACTGCATCGATCACGTTACCGACAATGCAATCCATTTAACAATCAACAAAGCTGCCGTGGGCAAGTTAGCATTACATCAACCCACCTGGTAGCACATATCATACGAGGAGAACAACTATGATCCCATATTTATTGATGGCACTTTTATATGTCACACTGGCACTATTAGCCGCCCTAGAAACCTCTTTTGCTGGCCTAAATATCTTGCCCTGGTTTAACGGCATGGTGTGGCTGCGCGTACATTTCATTACTTTGGGTGCTTTAACACAACTGTTTTTTGGCGTTTTGCCCGCAATCACTGCAATCCGTTTTCATCGGCCACGTCCGGCAATTCGTTGGGACATTTGGGCAACATTGAACAGCGGCATTGCCTTGCTTTTGATCGGCATTCCACTTGTTAACAGGGTCCCCATCATCGCTGGCGGCACATTGATTTTTATCGCCACGATCTTGCTGATGCTGCAATTATTTAACATGCGTGCCAAGGGACAAACGACAAAAAAAGCAGGACAAGGTCACGCGGGTCGCAAATTCTATATCGTTGGGCTGGCCTATTTTTTGTTGGGCATCTTAATTGGCACAGGCTTGTGGACTGGTTGGATTCAGTCATTGGGGGTCGTTGGTAATGCCAAAGAAGTGCATATCCATGCCAACAATTGGGGCTTATTATCAATGGTTTTTGCCGGCTTATTAGTTGATTTGTATCCGGTTTGGGCAAAACGGCCGTTGGCCAACCCCAAATCCATCACGCCTATCTTCTGGATGATGACACTCGGCGCGTTTGGTCTCATTTTTGGCCCCTGGCTGGCGAATACCTATTTGTTAGTTCCCGGATTACTGCTGCATCTGGCCGCGACCATCTGGCTGCTCGCCAATGTCATCAAGCCAATTTGGGGTGACCTTTCCGCCTGGACCGCAGGCATGTCGCATCTCATTTTTTCCTATGTCTGGCTGTTACTGCCAATTTTGATGGCACCGATTGTGCTATTTGGCGTAGGCAGCTTGCCTGGCGAAATCATCGAAGCCAATGCACCCCAGGCGTTGATCTATGGGTGGGCGCTGCAATTCAGTTACGCCATCATTCCTTACTTTTTTAGACGCGTATTCTTGCCGGATACCCCTGCCAAATTGGGCGGAACCTGGTTGAGCTTTGCTACCATAAACCTCGGTGCAATCTTCCTTTGGGCAAGTATTTTTATCGTGCAGTTGAACAGTGTCTTACATGGCATCGCTTATCTGTTATGGGTCATTTCACTGCTGCCAATTCTGGTTGATTTATGGAAAACCACACGTGACGGCATGTCGCGGCTGGAGCAGGATAGTGCACTCGCATAATTGGTGCGCTTTGTGGGCATTCAGCAAACAATTCGGTAATATGGTTGTCGATTAACTAAACTACTGAAATGTGCAAATGACAACGCTAACGGGCATTCCACGAACATTATTATTCACCTTGCGTGCACGGGCTGAGGAACATACCCTCGCAGGGCGCTTGTTTGCTGATCCGGTTGCGGTCACATGGTATGCAGACATTGAACTTGATGCGGATACGAAGGCCGCCATGCAAGCTGCTTATTCACCTGTATTTCAATTAGGAACGGCCGTACGTACCACACTTTACGACAATATCACCACCAACTTTCTGAAAAACCATCCAGATGGCCTGGTTATTGAATTAGGCGCAGGCCTTACAACGCGCATGTACCGTCTGGAACATTTGGGTGGGCGTTGGGCTGCTTTGGATTTAGCGCCGGCATTTGAGTTTCGGCAGCAGTTTGAGAAAGAAATGATAGACGAAATCAGCCTCAGCTGCATCAGCGCATCTATGCTTGATTCCAATTGGCCGACACAATTAGCCACAACACCTTCAGAAAACATCCTCATTATTGCCGAAGCCGTGCTATTTTTCCTGGCTCCTCACGAAATAAAAAGGTTGTTTACTCTGCTGAACGCGCATTTTCCTGGCGCGGTATTTGCCTTCGATGTACTTACGCAGCAGTTTAGCCCCCAAGCCCGCGCACGTTTCCTGGCGGCGGATGCACCGATGCAGTGGCTGCTGCAAGATGAACAAGCGTTGGCATCATTTGATCTTATCATCCAGGAGCAGTGGGTTGTCACCCATGTTTTCCTAGAACGTTGGCAGGCGCTGGGATTCAAGCCGCAACAATTATTAGCTGCAAAAGGCAATATCATTTTTAACACACGTCTGAATGCATTGTTAAATTAAAATTTCAACTTTCTGACGAGGGCTGAGCCTGTCGAAGTCCGGACTTCGACAGGCGCAGCCCTCGTTGGTCACAATGCAAAACACTTATTCAACAAAGTACTGAACTACAATGGACTTTTATGATCACAGGTTATGGAATACGAAGTCATGTTCCGGCATTTACCCCTCCAACAGACGTTCTTCGTAAATGCGCCGGATTGTGCCTTCGATCTCCGGTTCGCGCACGGCCAGATCGAGGATGTGATAGCGGTTAGAAAGCCGGCCGATCAGCTCTGAGGCGCTGATGGTTTGGCGCTCAAATTGGTAGGTGGCACGGCCGTTACTATGTTCTACCACCTGCGCGCCGGCCACCGTTACATCGGGATAAGCCTGGGCAAAATCAACGACTAACTCACGTTTGCCATCGAAGCGGTTTTGTAAGGTATCTAAACGGCCGTCATACAGCAGCTTGCCCTGGTCAATAATCAACACGCGCTCACATAACTTTTGCACATCCGCCAGATCATGGGTGGTCAACAGGATGGTCGTGCCGCGTTCGCGGTTCATATGTTTGACAAATTGACGCATGCGTTCTTTGGCCACCACATCCAAGCCAATCGTCGGTTCGTCGAGGAAAAGCAGGTCGGGGTCATGCAGCAGTGCAGCGCATAAATCAGCACGCATACGCTGCCCCAAGGACAACGAACGTACCGGTGTGTTCAGAAATGGAGTCAAATCAAGCAATGTTTTGAATTCGGCCAGATTATGTTGGAAACGTTTTTCTGGCACTTTGTAGATATGCTGCAGCAGTGATAACGATTCGATTACGGGCAAATCCCACCAAAGCGTGGTACGTTGGCCAAAGACAGCACCGATGCGGGCGACATAGGTTTGACGTTCTTGCCAGGGGATACGGCCGTTGACCGCCACGACACCACCGGACGGCACTAACAAACCCGTCAACATCTTAATTGTCGTCGATTTGCCCGCTCCATTCGGTCCTAAATAGCCCACCAGTTCACCAGGCGCTACTGTGAAACTGATATTATCGACCGCTTTAACCAATGAAAAATCGCGCGTGGTTAAATTGCGCAGATTTGCCCAACGTCCACGATGATGCTGACGCACCTTAAAATATTTTTGTAAACCGTTTACTGTGATCATGTTACCTCCTATTTTTGTCAGGGAGTTCGGGGTTTTTTAATTCTGTTAATCTCAAAAATCCTTAATAGTTACTTATGTCCCTGTACTTTGATAATGGCGCATGCCGAAGTGCCATACGATCAGGGCGCATACAAATGTCGCGCCGCCCACAAAGGGCGCTATAAAAGGGGCGAACGACGGAAAATTGAACGGATCGGGTTTGTCCAAAAAGAACAGCGCCGGGTAATAGTTGAGGAAGATGGCGGGAATCACGAAAGTGAACACTCGCCGCATTCCTAGGGGATAGATGTGCATGGGATAGGACATCATAAAGCTGCCACCGTAGGTGAGGATGTTCATGATTTCAATCGATTCCACTGTCCAAAAGGTGATTGTAGAACCGATCATGAACAAGCCGCTGAAGAACAGAAACATACTCAAAATGACAATGGGTAGATAGGCGACTTTAACGGCCGTCCACGTAATATCAGTCATCTGCAAAGCCAGCACAAAAATCGCGCTGCCTAAAATGATCTTGCCCATGCGGCGGATTGTCACATCAGAACCGAGCACTTGCACGGTGATATTGACTGGCCTCAGCAGCAGTTGGTCAAAGCTGCCCTGGCGCACCATGCGCCCAAAACGGGGTGGATCAAAACCACTAAAAACCATATCCATCAGGCCAAAAGAGATTTCGACCAAAGCGTATAAAAATGCCACTTCACCTAATGTCCAGCCCTGGATGTGGCCAAAACGATCCAAAACCAGCGCAATCGCGCCAAATTCAAGCAAAACAATCGTCGCTGATGCCAACGTGTCGAGTACAAAGGCAGTGCGGTATTGCATTTGACTGCGCAGTTGCACACCCAATAAACGTCGGTAAATGTTAACTGTATGCCGCATGCTTACCCTCCTAAAATCACTAACCGGCGTACGCCTACACGCAAAACGATCTGGTTAACCAGCAGCAAGCCAATGCCCCACAGCGCTTGCAGCGTTAATGCAGTCGTGATGTCGCGGCTGCTAAGGGTACCGATAAAAATCTCGGCGGTAACATCCAGCATGTAAGGGAATGGCGTTAGATAGGCGATCTTTTGTATCCAATCAGGAAAAAGCGGCAGGGGCATGATCATGCCGGAAAAAAACCAGGCGAGCATAAAACCAAAACGGCCGATCCCTAAAGCATTTGGTGTCCAAAAGGCGGCCAGGTTGATTAAAAACCGCCATGCAAAGCTGACCAACCAGGCTAAAACCAGGGCGATAAAGAATGCGCACCATTGCACGGCCGTTTCTGGCACAATCAAATCAAACACAAGCGTATACACCATGATCAATGTTACGCCGCGTAACAAAAACATGATCATGGCGCGGCCCAAATCACGCGCCATCCAAAAGCCTATGAAGTTCATTGGCTTGAGCAGATCGGCGGCAACTTCACCACTGTGTACCGAATCCATCAGATCTGTCCAGCCGAAAAAACTGAGGTAGGCGATCAATGCTTGGGTAACGGCCGTGTAGGTGATCACCCCTTGTACCGTCAACCCATCCACTTCCTGCCGCGCCCCATACAACGCCACCAAAATGGCCGCCCGCAGCAAACCAAAAAAGAAATTCGTCACCAGACCCGCCAGCGTCGCCGCCCGGTAGGTTAAATAACGCTGCCAGGACCGTTTGGTCATCTCATAAAACAATCGCACAAGTATTGCCTCCTAAAAACGAACCACAGGGAGCACAGAGAACACAGAGATTTTTGGGGTAAAGGAGAAATTCGTGTGCATCTGTGACCATCCGTGGCAAAAAAGCAACAAAAAAAGCCCTACCACATATACAAATGCGGTAGGGCTTTGGTCGCTTTCCCTTACGGTAGAGCGTGGTGTTTTTAAAAATCACCACTTTGCTCTCCATAGTATAAATTTATTTTGGCATATTGTTACCATGCGGATTAGTATAGCGGAAATTGGGGGATGTTGTCAACGGCCGTTTTTAGTTGGAGTATAGCAACGTTTTGGGGGATGTGGTGTCATTTCTGCACAGGCAGAAATCTAGTCATATGAATATCTGCCTGTGCAGAGCCTGCCCCATGAAGATGGGGGAATGACGGGGTTAGTAGTTACGCATAAGCAGAATACTAGTATCGTTCCTCTGACGATATGCTGCATAATGGTAGAAACAATACAGTTAGGGACACTAATTTAATGTAAAGGATGCCTTATGAGAACTGATCGCATAGAAATCAATCCCCAGGTGATGTCGGGAAAACCAGTTATTCGTGGTACACGCATTCCGGTGGAACTACTAGTCCGCAAACTGAGTGAAGGCGCGACGGAAGTTGTGATTTTAACGTTAAATGATAGCCGACCTGGTACAAAAGCAAGGGGAGCA
>JAGRDI010000027.1:9734-17112 GCA_020432765.1 Anaerolineales bacterium
ATTTACTGTGGTTCAGCCGGGTTATATTCGTATTCGTCAAAACCCTGATTTATAAGGCAAGCGTCGGGCTGCAGCAAACGGCCGTTGAAATTTTCGTCAGCCAAAATATCAAACACAACTTAAACGTTTCCTTCTTCCAGTGCCGCGAAATATTCCAGCAGTGAACGGTGGATAAAAATATAGCCGCCACCCACGCGCCGCAGCAGCCCTCGCGACACCATATCATCCAGCCAGGACAACAGCCGCCAGGGCAGCCAATCTTGTCGAGCAAGCACAATGCGCAGCGCCCAATGTTGACACCATGCCAACCCACCAAACCAGCTAAAGGCTATTGGCAGGACATTGGCTAAAACGATAGCAAAAACAAGGGTTCTAACTCCAAACCTTTGACCGATTAGCCAGGCGGGTAAACCTAAAAGTATGAGTGAAATCAAGATCATGAGGAGTGCATTTCCAAGAGATGTGCGAACACCCCTACCTGGATCCGGCCTTTCATCAACATGCGGTGTATCGAGAAAAGAAAAGATCAGGCCGCCTAACAAACCACCCAAAAAGCCAATCATCACTCCGATAAGCAAGCCACCACTTATACCATCAATTAATTCGATATCAAATCCAGTACTACGGCCAGCACTAAGCCCGCCAACAAATCCACCGATCAACCCGCCAATTAGTCCATAGAAAACTCCTTTTTTAATAAATTGCAAGATTCTTTGTCGGGAAGGGCGCAAAACTTTTACTCGCTCACGTAGTTGAATGTTAAAAACTAGACAAGCATTTCCAATGCTAACTATTAGCCCAGGGCCAAACACAAATCCACCAACAAACCCAAGGCTTACCCAATACTTTAGTCCGGCACTCATACTACCGAGCAAACCGACAATAATCCAAGTAATAAGTGCCCCGATGCCAGCCCGTAGCCATGGCCACTTGAGAGAGGTTGTTAACGAAGTAGAAAAAGCTCCAGCAATGCTAATAAGCACGCCAAGTAGAAGGCCTGTTAGACCAATATTAAGCTCTTTGATTAGTCTAATAAATTCTCTTTCACTTGGCCCACCGAGCTGCGTGCTAATTGCTGTTTCGATTTCATTGCCGATTAGTCCAATAAGTATGCCACCAATCAAACCAACAATTACACCAATAAATAAACCATAAATCCCTCGATATTGGCGGAACAGACGTTGGGGAAGCCAAGTTGGTTGCAGCTCTTCCACAAAAAAGAGGGTTGTTCCGGCTTGCTGCATACGGCTGCCCAAAAAAGCCAGCCAACGTTTGCTTTTTTTCTGAAAATTCGCTGCGTCTTGATTAGCTGACTTTGCTTGGGCAGATACCGCTGATTCCGGCTGGACAAAGACAGTGGAGACGTAAGCAGCAAACAGACTCTGGCGCCGTGCTTCTACCGAATCAGCATATGTTGCGGCAGCAGCGTCCGGCATTGTGAATAGTCCCGGCAACGCTTGGGGATACAAATTTAGCAGCAATGGCGAACGTAATGCCTCGCGTAACTGCCAATCTGCAGCGATTTGCTGCAGCATCATAGTGCGCTGCGGCTCTGCAAATTGGTCGATAAATGCTGTGATCTGTTTGTTTGTCAGGGGTTGCAGCACGAGTGCATGTGCAACTGCCAACCGCTTTTGCAGCGCTTGATAATCGCCAATACGGCTGCATACAACCAGACCCGTTGGTGTAGCCTGCATAAATTGATTAACTGCCGTGACACATGTTTCGCGCTCTTCAACGGGGACTTCATCCAAGCCATCCAACAGCAAAACAAATTCTGTGCCCAGCGCTAACTGCTCACGGGTTGTTGGGCGGCTGAGGCGATATTGTTGGTACGCTTGCTCTACTAACCAACTAGTTAGATCGGTGTTGTTGGCTTGCGCATAACTACCAAAAGAAGAGAGGTTAAAAAGCAAAGGGATGGGCGCTGTGCTATCAGTGCGCGCCTGATCTAAGAGTTCATCTAGCAGTTGCAGCAGTGTAATCGTTTTGCCACTGCCAGGTGCGCCCAAAATTAGCAATGACCTATCTGCTGCCGCAAAGAGTCCCGCCAAACGCTGCCCGCTAGCGACGGGACGATCCGCACCTTGTGGGCTGTGGAAGAGTAGATTGGCGGCTTGTCCAGCATCACGTGCCAATTCCAGATTGATGTTATTGTCTATTGATGTGCTCAGCACGCCCTTGATCCAAGCAGCATGGATGTTATCAATCAACTGCAGTGCATTCCTGCTGGGCGTGCTGGTTAGCGGCGTGCTGCGGATCGGATCGGGTGCCGGATTCGGTAGGCCTTCTTGACGCATCTTTGCGGCTAATAAATAAGCGTCAAGCTGCCCTTTGCCGTCCGGCAGTTGGTGATAAAGTGTATAAGCGCTGCGCCAGGCGCTTTCCATACCCACTTTGTCACCTGATTGAGCCAGCCTATCGCCGCGTGTTTGGGCAACTTCTGCAGCTAACAGCAAATCGCTGTCTGGAGCGGACTGGATTTGGCTCAATGGCTTAGCGGCGCGTTCAGGTTTACCAAAAATCAGAGCCAACTTGGCTTGCCACAAACGCGTCCAATCAGCCCCCGTGCCACTTAAACGGCCAGCGCTTATTTGTTCCTCTGCCAAGCGGATAGTGTATTCAATTTCTTCAAATGTATGGTACTCGTAATTGGCCCATTTTGTAGCCAATCCACGCAATCCAGCGATGCCCGCCTCAGGATCACTTACTAAGCGATGGTAAATTTCTTCTGCTTGCCAAGCAGCAGCATCTGTTTGTTTTGCGCGTGATTCGCAATAATCAGCCGCACGATCACTAAACATCATGAAACGTTCCGGCTCCTCGCGCCACAATTTGTCTAATAAGCTAATGCGCGTACGTTCATGAACCGCGTAGCCTTTACCTGGCACCAGTTCTACAAAGCTTTGTTGCAGCAGTTGGTCATAAAGGTCATCACTTTCGGCTGCCAGCAGCGCTTCCAGAAAAAGCGCATCGAACCAATGGGGTACGGCCGCTGCAGTAAGCGCATTCTGTACTGCGGGTGCGAGTGCCGACAGGCTCATTTCGAGCATAACTGCCGCCCGTTCCGCATCGGTTGTGGCGGCTGTCAGTCGTTGCAACAAGTTCATTTCCATGATCTCACCACACTAACTGCGGTCGCTCTTGCTGACACAGTTTAATTAAATCTTGTAAACGGCCGATACGTCCAACATATCCCAGGAGTTCACGCACAAAACTGTTTTTCTGATCGTGTTCGGGTAAATTCTCGTAATCAACCCCGATAAAATAGCAGATGTTTTTTAGTTCTGAAAGCGAAAAAAACTGCGTCAAGTTTTCAAAAAAGCGTCTACGTTGTGAATAATCAGGTTCTTGGGACTTGACCGGAGTCGTCGCCAGTGGAAATTGGGTTTTAATAAATTGAATGATTTGGCTTGGGTTTCCATTTAAGGCTTCAATAACTGTGGCTAGATTTTCAGGTAATGCTATTTGATAACCAACCTTTTCTGCCCAAACCAGCCATTCCTCAACGTTATGAATGCCTTTCAAGTCTTGTAAGCGGGCACTAAACCCCCAGCTTTCTTGCAGGGTTGGTACTCTCTGCCCCCCGACAAGCACGCGCATATGGCCGGAGTTGGCTACACCATATAGAAATTCCTCACTAAACCAACGGTCAAATAACGAGGAGGACTTTTCGTAGGTATCCATTGCCAATAAAAAAGGTGTTTCAAATTGGCCCGCGTCAGCAAACCAGGCATCGGATAGCAGTTGGTAGCGTGTAAAGCGACTTTCTATGTCGCTTAGTTTGCCGATTTCGCTTAAATGACGGTGCATGCTTGCTTGCCACAGTGGGTTATTTTCTTGACCGGGCTGCTCCAACAGTTTCGCGACCATACCCGTGAAGATTGGTAATTTTCCCCAACCCATGCGCATGCCAATTCTTGTAAACAGGGTGGGAACCAACTCGCTGCCGCTCTGCAATTTTATCAGCACGGAGGGATTGTCGGGCACAGAGTTTATGCAATGTTCAATCAGGTGCGATTTACCGCTGCCACTTTCGCCCTGAAAAAATAAGATGTTGGGTTCTAGATCACTGGCAACCATCTCACGAAAGAGGGTTTCCTCAGTGACATAATTTGCTATTGGCTTTTGGATCATAAGACTGCATCTGATTAAGGGTTGCTTTGCAAATAATCATACCATAGGGGTTCGTGATCGCCCAAAAAGCGTTCTGTGGCACATACAGAGCCATGTCTCTTAATATGCTCCTCTCCGGCGCAAAGCATAGAATTCGGAGAAAACCATAGGGTCATCCACCCCAGCGATGTGAATGTCTTGGATACGCATGATATTTAGGTTGGGATTGCGCCGTAGTAAACCACGCAGGATACGGCCGTTTCAACCCAATCACACAACTATTTGATATAATGGCACAATATTTCTGAACCGAAAACGAGCTGAGGAGACAACCAATGACAAACGAAGCTTATATTTATGACGCTATCCGCACCCCACGGGGCAAAGGCAAAGACAGCGGCAGTCTGCATTCCGTTAAACCGATTGATTTGCTTGATACGCTTTTCAAGGCAATGCAAGCACGCCATGACCTTGATACCTCGCTGGTTGATGATGTACTGTTAGGCTGTGTGACGCCAGTGGGCGAACAAGGTGCAGACATTGCACGCACTGCACCGCTCTATTCCGGTTGGAACCTCGATTTGCCCGGTGCACAGTTGAACCGTTTTTGTGCCTCTGGCCTCGAATCGGTCAATCTGGCGGCTGCCAAAGTGCGTTCTGGTTGGGAGCATTTGGTTGTGGCGGGGGGCATCGAGTCGATGTCGCGGGTCAAAATGGGGGCTGATGGCGGCGTCTTGTGGGGCGATGACCCCGAAGTGATCAATAAACTTGGTTTTGTGCCACAGGGCATCAGTGCCGACCTGATCGCTTCGCTTGAAGGCTTTAGCCGCCAGGATGTGGACGAATTGGCGTTGTGTTCGCAAATGCGTGCGGCTGAGGCTGCTGCCCAAGGCTACTTTAATAAGTCCATTATCCCGGTGAAGGACAAAGATGGCAATCTTCTGCTGGATCATGACGAACATTTTCGCCCTGGTTCAACCATGGATGGATTAGCGAAATTGCGTCCTGCGTTTGCTCAGATGGGTGCGGCGATGTTTGATGCCGTTGCCCTTCGCAAATATCCGCAAATTAATACGATTACTCATGTGCATACGGCCGGTAATTCTTCTGGAATTGTTGATGGAGCTGCGTTGGTATTGATCGGGTCTGAGGAAATAGGTGCGAAAATTGGTGCTAAACCACGTGCACGGGTTGTTTCGGCAGCGCTGTTGGGTGATGAACCCACGATTATGCTGACGGCTCCTGCTCCTGCATCTAAACGTGCGCTGGATCGGGCTGGAATGGATATCAAAGATATTGATTTGATTGAAGTCAATGAAGCTTTTGCGGCTGTGGTACTCAAGTTCATGCGCGAAATGGGCATTGATTCGTTGGAAAATATCAATGTCAACGGCGGCGCAATTGCGCTGGGGCATCCGTTGGGTGCGACGGGAGCGATGTTATTGGGAACTGCCGTTGACGAATTAGAACGCCGTGATCAGCAAACCGCCTTAATCACCCTCTGTGCCGGCGGCGGCATGGGTATTGCCACAATTATTGAGCGGGTCTAACCCGCGACAGAAGACGGAGGATGAAAAATTACCCCTTCGTCTTCAGTCAATTCAGACAGGTCAACAACAAATAATTACTCATGAGTTCAAAAAAATACACCAAAAAGATCAGTGACGAAGAAGTGCGCGAAACGATTTTACAGATGTGTTCGGCGGCGGGAACAGACAGTTCCGTAAAGCCGGAAGATATTGCCATCGAAATTTATCCAGAAGAGTGGCAGTCGGTGTTGAAGCGAGTGCGTTTGTTTGCGAAGCAGTTGGCGCTCACCAATGAGATCGAGATTTTACGCAAAGGGCAACCGGTTGACCCCAATGATTTCAAAGGTTTGATTCGTTTGCGTGTCACCGAAGCTTTCCTCAATGGAGATAATGAACGCGCCAATTTATCCATAGCTTGATTGTTGAACCACAGAGTACGCAAAGATCACAGAGAAATACTCTGTGAATTCTGTTTGTGCAAAATATCACGCTTGATTTTTCCACTGGTTGTTGCGTACAATAGCCATAACAAAGGTTACTACAACGAATTGAGGGAAAAAACGAATTTGGACCTGGAAGCAAAAAATCGTTCCTTCCCAAACTTGTGTTGAGCTTGTCGATGTATTCGTTGTAGCCGCCAACTTTAACCACGAAGGACCCATTGTGACCCAACAGAACAGTACTGTCGATTTGACGCGTTTACAACCTGTACTTGAGAAATATAACGGCCGTTTCCGTGAAGCGCTCCTCCCTATGCTGCATGACGCCCAAGCGATTTATGGCTGGCTGCCGCGTGAAGTGCAAACGGCCGTTGGCGAAACCCTACGCGTGCCGCTGGCTGAAATCCATGGTGTGATCGAGTTTTACACCATGTTTTACAATCAACCGACATCCAGACGCGTCATTCGTATCTGCGAAGACCCCGCTTGCAGCATGTCTGGCGCTCACGCAGTCATAGAGGCTGTCGAAACCCTGCTGGGACTGAGCAATGGTGAAACCAGCGCGGATGGCACAGTTACCGTTGAACATGTTCCTTGCCTGGGTATGTGTGAATATGCCCCCTGTGCCCTCAATGCCGACCGACCAGCCGGTCATCTCACACCAGAAGCGGCAGCGGCTTTCCTCGATGGCACGTATCCAGAACCAACGCCCAAATATTATGGAGGACCATTTATCAAACTCGCACGTGTCGGCCGTATTGACCCCAACAATATAGCTGATTATGAAGCGCATGGCGGCTACAATGGTTTACGCAAAGCATTAGCAATGTCGCCCGATACACTGATTGGCACCGTCGAAAATTTTGGCATATTGGGGCGTGGCGGTGCGATGTTTCCGCTGAGTCGCAAATGGCTGTTTACACGTCAGGCGCCAGGTGAGCCAAAACAAAAACATGTCGTCGTGAATGCCGATGAAAGCGAACCGGGCACCTTCAAAGATCGCTTGATCCTGGAAGAAGACCCGTTCTCCGTGCTCGAAGCGATGACTATCGCTGCCCACGCCATTGGTGCTGCGAACGGCTGGATTTTCTTGCGCGGCGAATATCCACGCGCCTACAAACGTTTGTGCCATGCTGTTGAACAGGCGCGTGAGGCCGGCTATTTAGGCCACGATATCCTGGGCACAGGTTTAAACTTTAATGTTGAGGTGCGTTTAGGCGCTGGCGCCTACATTTGTGGCGAAGAAACGGCGTTGTTCGAAGCAATTGAAGGCAAACGCGGCTTCCCGCGTAT
>JAGRDI010000028.1:0-315 GCA_020432765.1 Anaerolineales bacterium
GGACAAAGGGCCACGCGGCGGTAAAAGATGGCCACCGCACTATTTCATTCGCCGATCAGCCTGGCATGTTATCGATCACACCTGGGAAATTGAGGATCGGATCGTTTAAGACACTAACCTTAAACGGGGAAACATAATGAACCCTGAAGTCCAATTTGAATTACCTATTCTGGAATTTGACTCTTCTCAGAACCTTCGTTCTTGGTTAGAAGTGCATCATATTACCCATAACCAAGTAAGGTTGATATAGAAATGAAAGAAAACTGCTTGCTGTGTAACTGGCCTGAAGCGGATCAGTACTTCCAACGTATCCAG
>JAGRDI010000028.1:436-1239 GCA_020432765.1 Anaerolineales bacterium
GCTGAGTCTGCATCGCTTGGGCCGACTTTAGCTCTGGTAACACGCATTTTACATGAGGTTACGAATTCAGAGTTGATATATGTCAATGGATTTGGGGAGCGTGTCGTGTGGCACGTCCTGCTGGATGTCACCTACCATGCAGTGAGGCCGCCGTGCTGTTGACCAGCTACGGCCAGCCGCCGGGCGACTTCGACTTTACCATGTTCCTGAATGAACGCACCAAAGGAAGAAGCCGATGAAACGCACATGGACTATCATTGGCATTACCGATGTTGCTCGCAGCCTCAAACGGTACCAATCCATCTGGGAGATTGAGGACCAGATCGTACAAACGAGAGTAGGAACAGATAAATGATATTACCAAAGAAGCGAGACCCCAGGTTCATCACTGTGCGTCGCGGCGGTACGCTCCAAGACACTGATCATCACCTGCTTGCAAACTGGGCGGCTGATTGCGCCCAACATGTGTTGCACTTATTCGAGGAAAAGCAACCCAATGATGACCGGCCGCGTCGAGCCATCGAATTGGTGCGCGCCTGGACGCGCGGTGAGATTACGATGTCACAGTCGCGCACGGCAGCTGGCCACGCCAACGCTGCGGCTAGAGAACTGAGTGGAGCCGCTAGATATGCTGCATATGCTGCTGGCCAGGCGGCAGCAGTTGCCCACGTAGCCGCACATGAGCTAGGTGCTGCGGCCTACGCGCTTAAAGCGGCCCGCGAGGCAGCGCTTGATGGTCAAGATGAAGAAGCTGGTCGTCTTGAATGTGAATGGCAGCGTGCCCAACTACCGATCCCAATCCG
>JAGRDI010000028.1:1381-5232 GCA_020432765.1 Anaerolineales bacterium
AGAATTTATGAAAACACTTATCACTGAATTTATTAGCCTCGATGGTGTCGTCCAGGCTCCGGGGGCCAACCGGGGACACCGATAATGGTCCAGTCCTTGCTGGCTGCTGACCTGGTCAATGAGCTGTTGCTCACCATTGAGCCGATTATCCTCGGTGGGGGCAAGACGATCTTCCCTGCAAATGGGAAAGCGATGCCGTTCGAGTTGGTGTCAACTGAGAAAGCAAGCACTGGTGCGCAGGTTTGCCACTACGTGCGGGCAAGGAATTTACATGATTACATTTGACCAATGTCGAGAGATCGCCCTTTCTTTCCCAGAGTCAACAGAAGAAGCGCACTTTGAAAAAACTTCTTTTAGAATAAATAGCAAGATATTTGCCACCTATGAGAAGAAATCCAATACAGCTTGCATCAAGTTATCAAAACTAGATCAGGAATTCTTTTGTGCGACAAATAAGAGAAACATTTATCCAGTAGATAATCGTTGGGGCACAAAAGGCTGGACAATCATTGAAATGAATAACGTGGGTGAGGCTGTATTCATTGATGTATTGAAAACAGCATATTGTGAAGTTGCGCCGCAACGACTGGCCGGTCAAGTCAAAGGGAAAGAATAGGCGGTAAATGTCGCGCCGGCAGATGCGCCTTTTTTTGATTGTTATGCGCAGGCGTTTGACCCGGCGAGTGGTTTGGGCGATTTTGAACTCTGGATTCCAATGGACGAAAAATAGGAGAAAACTAACATGGCAATTGTTCGAGAAGGAAACAAGCAGGCTCTACTGATTGTTGATGTACAGGTCGGCGTGATGCAAACCGTTTGGGATGCTGATCGCGTCATCAAAAATGTGGCAAAAGCGGTCGAGAAGGCACGTCAACAAGGCGTCCCGGTGATTTGGGTACAACATTCACATGATGAAGAAATCCCCTATGGCTCTCCGGCATGGGAGTGGGTTCCCGGGCTATCACCTGCAGAAGGGGAGACGCGTGTCTACAAACAATTCAACTCATCGTTTGAGCAAACCAACCTTGAGGAAATTCTCGCCGATCTTGGCGTGACACATATTGTCTTGGCTGGTGCAGCATCCAACTGGTGTATCCGCTCCACCGCCTATGGTGCGCTAGACCGTGGCTATGATCTGACGCTCATCAAAGATGCCCATAGCACAGAATCAATCGAATTTGATGACGGCATAGTCATTGAAGCGGCACACATTATTCGCGAGCTAAACATTGCGATGACGTGGACCGACTATCCGGGACGCACCACCGGTACAGCGGCGGTTGAGGCGTTGGAGTTTTCCGTTCCCGCGGATCCGATCTAAGTGATCACATGATACCAATCAATCCATCTAAACCACAATTCCTAAAACCAGATAGTTCAGTCATACATTGGCTGCTTGATTCTGACCCGTCGATCCGCTGGCAAGTAATGCGCGACCTGATCGATGCACCCGCGGAAGAGGTCGTGGCCGAGCGTGCGAAGGTCGCTACCGAGGGCTGGGGTGCCCGGCTGCTGGCCTTGCAAGGCAAAGACGGCCTATGGGCGGGCGGTGCGTTGTTCCCGGCGCGGTGGTTTGAACCCGGCAACAGCGAACGGGACAGCGGCCAGCCCTGGACGGCCACAGCTTACAGCCTTGCCTATCTGTATGACTTTGGGATTGATCCCCAAAATGATAAAGTGCGTCAAGCGGTGGCCAGGGTTAGAGAGAACGGCCGTTGGGAGCACGACGGTCAACCATTTTTTGAGGGAGAGGTCGAACCCTGCATCAACGGGATGGTCGTCGTGCTGGGCACCTACTTTGAGCAAGATGTCGCTGCCGTGGTTGACCGCCTGATCGGCGAGCAGCTTGAGGACGGCGGATGGAATTGCGAGGCGGAGAACGGTTCGGTTCGCTCTTCTTTTCACACGACCATTCGAGTCTTGGAAGGGTTGTTGGCGCATGAACGGGCCACGGGTGGTTCGGCCGAAACCATCGCGGCGCGCCGCCGAGGTGAAGCCTATCTCCTCGAACGGAAGCTGTTCCGCCGCAAAAGCACCGGGGCTGTCATTGACCCCGCCTGGCTCCAATTCTCGTTTCCGACCCGCTGGCACTATGATGTGCTGCGTGGTCTAGAATACTTCCGGGCGGTTGGGGAGCCACCCGACCCGCGTCTGGACGAAGCGATTGCGCTGCTCCAATCCAAGCAGCAGCCTGACGGCGCGTGGCTGCTTGAGAATACGCATCCCGGCGTGGTTCACTTCGCGCTTGAAAATGGCGATGGCCGGCCAAGCCGGTGGAACACGCTCCGCGCCTTGCGGGTGTTGGAATGGTATTCCACACGAGACTAACGCTGCCGGAGAAGCCGATGAAACGCTTATGGACAATCATTGGGGCTGCTGATGTTGCTCGCAGGTTAACCAGAGCCCAATCACTTATCGAAGCAGGAAAGATGCAGCCATTTCAGAATTTGAAAAAATCGCCGCCGAGTATCCAGTATTTCAATTGGAAAAGAGTGAAGCCGTTTCAAATGCGCCTGATAACGAATCGCGCTAATAGATAATCATGAGGTGATTATGCTAACCATCGACATCGACACGGCCCGTCGTTTCATCTTGGGCAAGCAGGGTTTGTGGCCCGGCCGACGCTGGCACGGCATACAGGGCACTGAGCAGGCCATGTGCGAAATGGAGTATCTGCAGCTTGACCCGCTGCAAATCATCGCCCGCAGTCATGATATCAAGCTATACGGCCGTATACTCGATTACACACCCGGCCTGTGGGAGGAGGTAACTTACGATCAGCGCAGCTTCTTCGACTGGGGCGGCTGGCTGGCTACCCGACCAATGGGTGAACTGCCGCACTGGCGCGTGGTTATGCACCGCGAGCGCGACCATGGCTTACGTATCCAGAAGATGGCCCACGACCATGCCGATGCCATCGTTGAAATGCAGACCATCCTGCGCAAGCGCGGGATCGTAAGCAACCGCGACTTCAAGATGGCGAAGCGCAAACGGACGGAAAGTTATCGCGGCCGCAAAGACAGCGCCCTGGCGTTGTATTATTTGTGGCGCACCGGCGAAGTAATGACGCATCATCGCGAGAACTTCGAGCGCTTTTATGCACTAACTGAAACAGTCGCACCGGCACATCTTATCCACGAAAGCGACGAGCACGAGTGCGATGACTTCATACTCAAAAAGCTGGTGAGCTTTTACGGATTGACGCAGTTGAGGTCTGTTGGTGATTGGTTGGGACGCAAGGTGAGCGCCGTCGAACTGAAGCACTGGCGTGAAGCCAACCTCACCAGCGGCGAGATCATCGAGGTGCAGGTTGAAGGCTGGAAAG
Source organism: Anaerolineales bacterium (assembly GCA_020432765.1). GTDB lineage: Bacteria > Chloroflexota > Anaerolineae > Promineifilales > Promineifilaceae > JAACFF01. The sequence continues at coordinate 4,707 of JAGRDI010000028.1, forward strand.
CGCTGCACTACGTGCTGGGCAATGACGCCGAATTGTTGCGCGACTTGAGCGCTGGACGTGTACCCAAAGCCTGGGTGCCGTTGGAGACGACTACGACTGAGGAGGTCGTCTTCCTGGCGCCGCTCGATCCTGTTAGTGCGCGCGGACGCGCCAAAATTCTATTCGGCTTCGACTACGTATGGGAAGTATACAAGCCTGTGGACAAGCGAAAGTTCGGCTACTACACGCTGCCGATTTTGTGGGGTGATCGGCTTGTCGCTCGCTTCGACAGCAAACTCGACCGGACGACCAACACGTTTATCATCCTGGGTTTTTGGTTGGAGGATGAAGCGCTTGGCAAGGATAAAGCATTTGCAGAGGCATTGGCTCGTGGGTTTGCCCGATTCGGCACGTTTCTTGGTGTGAACAAGCTGGATGCCGGGACGATTGGCGAGCCGCTGCTGCGCAATCACGTGAATTCTTTAATTACCCATGATTCATAACCAAGGAGAGATCATGAAACCATTTGAAACCATTGAAACGCTGT
>JAGRDI010000029.1 GCA_020432765.1 Anaerolineales bacterium
GCTCGCATTTGGAAGCGCCGTTCCTGCTCATCGTCACTAACTGAAAACCAATATTTGAGCAGGATAATCCCAGAGCGCACTAACATACGTTCAAATTGTGGACAAGAACGCAAAAATTCATTGTACTCTTCCTCGGTACAAAAGCCGTGTACATATTCCGTCACGGCACGCGTGTACCAACTGCGGTCAAACAACACGATTTCACCAGCAGCAGGTAAATGGGCTGTCCAACGCTGGAAATACCATTGTGATTTTTCGCGTTCAGTGGGAATGCCCAAAGCAACTACACGAATGACTCGTGGATTTGTGCGCTCCGTAATACGTTTAATTGCTCCCCCCTTACCAGCAGCATCACGTCCTTCAAAAACGATGACAGCCCGTATACCTTTCTCTTTGACCCAAAATTGTAACTTAACCAATTCCTCTTGAAGTTTTAATAATTCCGCTTCATAATATTTCTTCTCGAGTTTACCTTTTTTGGTATATTTAGGTGTACCTTTAGGCACAACCTGACCTTGAATCCACTTTGCATGGTCTGCGGAATCCATATCTTGTTTTCCCGAATTTTTTCCTGGTGCTGTCATTTCCTCTTCTCCACTGCCTTTAACAATTGCCAATTTACGAGCGGGGTTGCTCATTACGCCATTATAGCATAAAAATAGTATGATTTTGAAGCAATATAAAATCTTGGTTTTCCATGATAGGCAATCAAATTTTCACTTTGATTGTTTAGAAAACATGAAAAGGTGATTTCTGTGTTTTGGTTTAATCGCTATTGGACAATGTTTTTAATGGTAACGGCCGTGGCCATCCTGCTAACAACGGCTTGCAATAACAAACAAGAAGACACGGTGGCTGATGTGGATGTCATCGGCTCACTGCCGGCAACGGCCACTGTGCCACCGGAAGTGACCAAACAACTACCGAGAGCCACCCGCACCCCTACGGCAACGCCTCCTGCTACAGCAACACCCGCATCGACAGCAACCGAGCGGCTACTAACTGAAGAACCCACGCAAACAGCAACGGCCGTACCCTCAGCTATACCTACAAACACTCCTGAACCAACAGCAACAGCCACCGAGACGCCAACACCAGAACCTTTCGACGGATTGACAATTGATGAACTATCAGCGCGTGAATATGGCGGTGGTGATATTGAAATTTTAGAAACCATGGAAGAAACGGCCGTATTCAATCGGCAGCATATCAGTTTTCCCAGTGATGATTTAACCATCACAGGGCAAATGTTGGTCCCTATCGGTGATGGCCCCTTCCCCGTAGTCATCGTCATTCATGGCGATATTGAACCTGAGGATTACACAAACCCACCTTACATAACAGAGTATGCTGACCATTTGGCGCGTAATGGATTTTTGGTTATCCAACCTGATTTACGCAATTTCTCAACTTCAGACAGAGCTGATGATTTGTTTCGTGTTGGTTCGACAATTGATGTGCTCAATTTAGTCGCTATTGTGCAGGAAAATGGAGGGCAAACAGAGGCGCTTAGGGCAGCAGATAGTTCAAACATCAATTTATGGGGTCACAGCATGGGCAGTCACATTGCCTTACGTGCCATTGTTGTAAATCCAACAATCCAACGCGCAATCCTATACGCGGGTGCCAGTTTCGATGAGCATGAGCTCTTTAAGCGCGTGCGATATTGGTCATCAGGCAAAATCGGACAAGCTGAAATCGATACGCCTATGGAAGAAGTCGCTTTAATTTCACCGCTGAATTATCTTGATAAAGTAGAAACGGCCGTTAGCATCCACCACGGCATTGATGATTTAATTGTACCTAAAGAATGGTTTGGAATTGTATGTCAGCAATTTTATGATTTAGGGAAACCGTATACCTGTTATAGTTACCCAGAACAGGGTCACATTTTTGAGGGCGAAGCGGATCATCTTTTCCGCAGCCGGGTCCTCAATTTTCTAAACAATTGACCAATGCCTGGCACCGGGTAAAGCGCCTTCGTCAAGCATCCAAGTTTAACCCCATGCCAGATACTTTAATAGGCTCCCAATTCATGTAAACGCGCATCGCTAATACCAAAGTGATGTGCCATCTCGTGTAAAACTGTCCGGCGCACCTGCCGGCGAATACGCTCGGGGTCGCCACCAGCGGCACGCTCAATGGGGCCCTGGTACAAGGTAATCGTATCCGGTGCTACCAGATTATAAGCATGGGTTCGTTTGGTCAGAGGAATCCCGTTATACAGGCCCAGAAGTGTATGTCCCGCAGGTACACCCGCCCGCTGCACATCATCTAACGTTGGCCAGGACGCTATCAACACTTCCACATTGTTAACGGCCGTTTGTAAATCAGGTGGCAGTTCGGCCAGTGCAGCGATTACAACTGTTTCAAACTCTGTACGCGATAATATTAATTGCATGGTTTAGATTTTGGCACACAGGTTTGGTGCTAGCAACGGCCGTTAATTTTTCCCTTCATCAACCCGACCAACGCCAAAAAAACAAATTACTTTGACCTGTTTGCACAGCCAGTGCGCCCACATAACCTCTTGCGAGTTCAAGATGTTCTAAGTGGTAAGCCGCCGCTCGCACTGCACTGCCCTCAATCGACACAAAACGCGCCGGTTCATTTATAGCCAATGTCACCTCAAAATTATCTAACGGGTAAGACAATCCTTCACCAATCAATTTGATAAACGCCTCTTTGCGCGTCCAACATCGAAAAAAAGCAGATGTCTGCTGCTGTAACGGCAATGATTGCAAAACTTGATATTCGCCTGGAGCAAAAAAGCGGGCAGCGATAGCATCTAGATCGTCCAAAGGTTTGATTTTTTCTACATCCACACCTACGGCCGTATCCAGACAAAACGCAAACAAACCCACATCACCCGTATGGGAAAGGTTAAAAAACAACGGATTTTCAGGCAAAAATGGTTTATCATACGCTGAAAAATCCAAACGAACAGCGTGCGGCTCAAGCCCTAAATAACGTCCCAACAAGTGTCGCAAAAGCCCACGGGCTACAATAAACCGGCGTCGGTGCCGGTCAAAATGGAAACGGTCGGCACGGTCACGTTCCGCGACTGTCAAACTTTCCCAAAAAACAACCATTTGAGCAGCAGATTGCTGCAGCCCTGCGCTCCAAATATGGACGGCACCATGCTCTAAATGAATATCAGCAGGAGCAAGTGGCCATGCCAAAACCAATGCCATCGTTTAATTAACGCAGCGCATTGATACGATTGCGCAGTTCTTGGGCTGCGCTGCGTGCGGCTTGTGCAAAGTCACCATGCATAGCCGCATAGATTATACTGCGGCTGGCATTGATGACCGGTCCACAGACAGCATCGGAACCGTATTTAACGGCCGTTTCCAAACTACCCCCTTGGACACCAATACCCGGCACCAAAAAGTTAGCTTGCGGCGCCAACTGCCTGGCAGCAGCCATCTCTTCCGGGTACGTCGCTCCCAAAACATACCCTTTATGTCCAGCCGTCTGCCAGGTCCGGCTTATGCGCAGTACCTCAGCCGACAGACCCTTTGCTTGTAACAAGTCTCCTTGAAACTGGACGGCGCTCGGATTGGATGTCCGTGCTAAAATATAGACAGCCTTATCTGGACGATCTGCTATCAACGGCAAAACAGCCTCAGCTCCAACAAACGGATTAACCGTAATCGCATCAACTTGCCATTCATCAAAAAGACCGCGTCCCCAAGCGGCTTGCGTATGACCAATGTCACCCGTTTTGCAATCGAGGATAACAGGAATATGTTTGGGGATATAGGCGATGGTGCGTTCTAAGGCGATGACCCCCGCCGCCCCCCATTGTAAATAAAAGCCGAGATTGGGCTTATAGGCACAGACCAGATCGGCCGTTGCGTCAATGATCGCTTTATTAAAAGGCAAAATCGGCTCGTCCCATTTAAGCACATCTACCCGCAAACGTATTGGATCAGGATCCAGCCCTATGCACACCCAGGAATTATTTTTTGTCTGCACTGTTTGTAATTTTTCGAGATATGTCATATTCATGCTGACAATTGTATTTCCATTTTCATCTCCAGGCATATATTTACAAACTTAAAATACTTTCAAAATACCTGTGCAATGTAATAATTCGTGAGGCCGTGAAAATATAGAAAAAGTATTAAAAATTAGTACTTTCGACCTATTGATATTGTCCGCTAAAACAGTTATCATGGGTTTAAGTTTAGCCGAAGTATATTCAGGGCATATCCTCCCCCACATTGACTGGCACGAGAACACGACTGGACTGGCAGGCTAAACCGAGGTGATTGTTCACCCCTCCCCATGCCCTTGAATGAACAATTCCGCTACAAAAAGCACCCTCAAATGGGTGCGTACAATTTTTGTAAAACCGCTTTTAATCTTTATGATTAAGGCGGTTTTTAATTTTTTGGTTCGCGTCGCCAGACCATACGATCGATGACACGCTGCATAGGTCGTCCCCAACGTCGAATCTCAACAACCCGCTCACGCGCAACTGTCACAACCTCTCCATGCACTTCCCGTGATTCACTGGTAACAATTTCATCCTGTTTGGTACGCAGCGAATTTCTTTTGGCTGGTATAATCGATACCGCTGTTTGACGGTACCGGTCCAAGCGACGTTGTAGATAAATCAAACTCACTTCGGCTAATAATGCCAACACACTCACCGCAACTGACACACCCATTTGTTTCAATTGGCGTGATGTGACAGTGTGTCCGGTGACAGAAATGTTTTGATCATGGGGCACGATGATGGGACTGTCGATTAATGGTGCCCCACAATTACTGCAATAATAGCTAGAAGATGAAACAGATTGTTGGCAATTTTGGCAAAATTTCCTCATAAGTTGATCCTTCAAACATGTATTATCAATCAATCGTGCTCATTATACCCTGCCAAATCGTAGTATGCATCGCTAATAATTCCCATTTTGGGGTGAAAGTTGCCATGCCCGCGTGATTTCTTCATAATAGGGTCCCATCCTAGGGTAACACGCCACAGAGTGCCACCAGGTTAAGAGAGTGGCTAACCTTGTGACACATGTCCGGGTATTTTTCACATGGAAGATTTGCGCCTAAATATCAAGCTTTTTCAAACACTTAATGTGACTTTGGAAGATAATGGTTCCTTGGATTTGGGCTCGCCTAAGGCAAAATCTTTGTTCGCTTTCCTCGTACTCAACCATCAACAAAGCATTGATCGCCGCCGCTTAGCTTTCTTATTTTGGCCGCGTACATCTGAAGCCGCCGCCAGGCGTAATTTACGCCAATATCTACATCGCATTCGCCGCACATTAGAGCCGATCGATCCCAACGGCCGTTTCCTTTCTACATCTGGACACCAAGTCAAATTTAACCCGCCGCTAAACTGGTATTTGGATGTTGAAGCATTTGAAGCCGCAGCAACACCTCCTGACGAAAATCTGGTTACGGCCGTTCAGCTTTACAGCGGAGATTTATTAGAAGACATCTACGATGATTGGGTCGAGCGCGAACGCGATAGGTTGGCACGCCTTTACCGTGAATGTTTGCTGCGGCTCATCAACCAACAAGAACAAAATGGGCAATTTCAAAACGCGATCCAATACGCACGCCAATATCTGCTAGCCGAACCCTTTCGCGAAAATACCTATCTGCAACTTATGCGTCTCTATTATCTCACCGGCAACCGCGGTGGCGTTAAACAGGCCTTTGAACAGCTGCAAAATTGTTTTCGTGAGGAGTTAGGTGCCGAACCTTTGCCAGAAACCGTTGCCTTGTATCAAACCATGTTAGCTGGTGACTATCAATCTACTGAGTCAGTTAATCAATCTTCGCGTGCAAAGGCAACCCCTAACCGTATTCTGGTTTCCTCTGCGTCACCAGCCAGCCACGATCTGGACAGCCTCACCCACTCTTTTATTGGCCGTACAAAAGAGTTAGCTCAAATCAGCGCAGTATTTAATAACACACTGGCAGCCCAAGGCGGCTTTTTTATGTTATATGGCGAATCCGGGGTTGGAAAAACGCATTTGGTATCGGAATGGTTACAAAAGTTGAAAACGGCCGTCACCCTATTAAACGGTCAAGGGCATGAATTCGAGTCGATGATTCCCTACAGTCCATTGAACCAGGCTTTACAAACCGGCGCACCTGAACTAAATTGGGATCTGTTCCAACCAACACCACCTTGGCTGCCGGCCATCACTCCCCTACTGCCAGATTGGCCTCAATATTTACAGGGTTCTGTCAGTTCAATCCCACAAACAAATGACTCATATCATGTCGTTGAGGGTCTCGGAAACTTCCTGTTGACCTTAGCACGCGATCGGCCCGTGATTGTTTATATGGACAACTTGCATTGGGTTGATACGCCGACCTGGAATTTCCTTGCCTATTTAGCCCGCCGTGCCAAAAATGCACGCTTGCTGATCATCGGCGTTGCACGCAATGAAGATTTATCGCACGATCGCGTGCGTCTGGTACATAAATTAAAACGTCTGCAGCTTGCCCAAACAGTTGACTTACAACGCCTTTCCCAGAGTGACACCTACGCGCTCGTACGTCAGTTAATGGCCGATCCTGACCTCGACCCTTTGTTTTTGCGTCGCATTTACGAAGAAACGGAAGGCAATCCTTTTTTCATCACCGAAACCATCCGCACTGTACGTGAAGCAGGTGGTGATTGGACACAAAGTGTCCCCACGGATGCCAGCGGACAACGGCCGTTTTTCGCCGTTCCATTACAAATCCAATCTGTAATCGAATCGCGATTAGACAAACTTAACGAAGACAGCCGTGCTGCCTTAGGCGTCGCTGCAGCTATTGGGCGCGAGTTCAGCTTCGCCACCCTACAAGCGGTTAGCCGTTTCGACACAGAAACCTTATTAAATGCCTTAGATGAATGGTTGGCACGCGGTCTTGTACGTGACATCCACGATGGCTATGATTTCAGCCACGAACAACTCAGCCGCGCCGCCTACAGGCAGCTCAGCCGTGCACGCCGCCAATGGATTCATCTACAAATTGGCGATTATTTAGCCCAGCAAAGCGAAGATGCCAACCCGGCACAATTAGCGCACCATTATTATTTGAGCAGCGAACCAGCCCGTGCCTTACCCTATTTAACGCAAGCCGGACAACGCGCCTTGCGCGTGCGTTCCTACGCCGAAGCGCGAGAATTTGGGCTGCGTGCAATTGGTTTATTGGGTCGTTTTTCTAGTTATTCTCAAGAACAACGCACTGAACGACTCGATTTGAATTTACAATTAGCACAGGCATATGCTTTCACAGGCGCACTGCCCAAAGCCTCACAAATGCTGCAAGATGCCGAACGTTCGGCCGAAGCGCTGGGCGACATGACACGCCTGACGCACATATTCATGCACTCATCACGTATTTTTTGGCTGCATGGACATCCCATCAATGCCGACGATTATGCACGCCGCACTTTACGTCATGCAGAAGAGTTAGATGACCCTGAATTACGCCTGGCCGCATTACGCATGTTGGGACGCGTCAACATCGTGCTGAGTCATTACGACGATGCAATTTCCTATTTGCTGCGCTATATCGATCTGACGGACAAGGGAGTACCGCGTGTCGATCTACCGGCAATTTATGGCTATTTGGGCGTTGCTTATGCGCGGGTAGGCTCTTGGCAGCGTGCCATCGACGCTGCACAACGCGGCTTGGAATTGGCCAGTATAGAGTTGACCGGCGCAATGCATGTCGTGGCACGCATGCAGTTGGCCTTTGTATATGCTGAGTTGCGCGAATGGGAAGAGTCGCTAGCGATTGCGGAACCAATTCGGGAACAGTGGCGTGAAGAAGGTATGACACCTTATGCGTTTATGCTGCGCATTGTAGTTGGACGCTGCCTGGCGAATATTCAACCCGGCTCCGCTGGTCCAGCAAAAATGCAAACGGCATTGCAATGGGCTGAAGAGGTTGAGTATCGTGTGCAGATTCATCTGGCACATTTATATCTGGCACAAGCACAGTTGCAGACTGGTTTGGTTGATAGCGGTTTGGGAACGGCCGTTACTGCCATCAAACTAGCCCAAAAAACAGGGGATCGTTGGTCTGAAGCCGTCGCCTTACGCACCCTGGCAGAACTATCAATCGCCTCAGCACGGCCAGATTGGCAGCAAATCGAAACCAATCTGATTCGCAGCATGCATCTCTTGCGCCAAATTCGCGCGCGGCCTGATTTAGCCCGCACCTACCTCAGCCTGCGCCGCCTCTATGATCGTGCGGGACAAACCGCCTGGGCCGTCGATTGTCATTTCCGTGCCACAACCATTTACGAAGAATTGGGTATGAAAGCCGAACTCAGTATTGCTCAGGGACGACCCGGCGGCGAACGCACCGGTGCAGTTGTCATCCCCGGTTTAGCGCTTAGTGGCCCCAACGAACCCAAGGAAAAATAATCATCCTCACCACATATATTCTAGTGTATACTATAAGCATTAAGACTGAAAAACTACTCGACTAACCGTTCAGGAGATAAACAATGGCTCTGCGAAAAGAAAGAATGTCCCCGGTAGATACCGCCTGGTGGCATATGGAAGAACCCACAAATTTAATGATGATCACCTCGGTAATGACATTTGAAAAAGTGATCACGCTCGATCAACTACACCAAGTTATTGAGCAGCGTATGCTGCGCTTTGACCGCTTCCGTCAACGTGTCATTGAACCACGTTTTGGTATCGGCACATTATATTGGGAACCGGATCCCAAATTTGATATTAATGCCCACATCCATCATCTGGCTTTACCTGAGCCAGGCGGCAAAGCAGCGCTGCAAGACCTGGTCAGTGATTTGATGGGTACGCCGCTTGATTACAGCAAACCGCTTTGGCAGGCCTATTTAATTGACAGCTACGAGGGGGGTTGTGCTGTCATATTCCGCTTACACCATTGCATTGCCGACGGCATCGCACTTGTACGTGTTATGCTTTCAATGACTGATGATTCACCCGATGCAGAGTGGTGGGTTAAGACCGAAAAGAAATCCAGGCGGAAACCGGGTCTGCTGCGTCGAATGACTAATCCGGCAATCTCGGCAGCAAAAACAACACGCCAAGTCACTGAAGCCGTCTGGGATGAATACACAACTACGTTAAAAAATCCGGGGCGACTTATCGACGCTACTAAATTTGGCGCAAATGCAGCGGCACGTTTAGGCAAAATTACTTTGCGGTGGCCGGATCCTCAAAGCCTTTACAAAGGGCCTTTGGGTACACAAAAACGTTCGGCCTGGTCAGAAGCGATCCGACTCAGTGATGTGAAAGCAATTGGCCGGGTGATGGGGGGAACGATTAATGATGTGATGGCAACGGCCGTTTCTGGGGCGCTGCGTCGCTATTTAGAAGCACATAATCAACCTACCAAAGGGATCAAACTGCGTGCCTATACGCCTGTTAATCTGCGCCCACTCGATAGTCCCATCGAATTAGGCAACAGATTCGGGCTGGTTTATTTGACACTGCCGATTGGGATCGAAGATCAGGTTGAACGTTTCCAGGAAGTCAAACGCTGCATGGACGAACTCAAGGATTCACCCGAAGCAATTGTGGCAATGGGTTTGTTAAGTGTGGGCGGCTTAGCTCCAAAAGAACTTCAGAGCAGTGTGTTTGACTTTTTTCACACGAAGGCAACGGCCGTTATGACCAATGTTCCTGGCCCACGTCAACCAATTTATATGGCAGGCAGCCGTTTGAAATATATCATGGCCTGGGTGCCGCAATCCGGCAAACTTGGTATGGGCATCAGTGTCATCAGCTATAATGGTGGCATTCAGGTTGGCTTTAACACAGACAGTGGCTTAGTGCCAAACCCCACACAACTTGTAACCTTTTTAATGCAAGAGTTCGAAGATATGCTGGCATTGGTGCACACCCAAGAACTCACTGAGGTATAACCATTATCAGAACACGGAATGTGTTGAGTGCAATCAAAACATACCTGCAGATTAAAACAAAAGATTCTGTGAGAATCCGTATTAATCTGCATGAAAGCTTGTTGCAATCCAAAATAAATTAAGACAACAAGTAATGAGCCAATAAGCGGGCACTGTTGTCTAATGCGTCAATGTGAGTGCGCTCATAATGGTGCGAGGCGTCAACACCTGGACCAATTAAACCGACCTGAACATCAGCACCCGCACGCCAATAAGCTTCGCCATCAGAACCATAAAATTTGTATACATCATTGCAATAACGCAGGTCATTCTCACGCGCCAGCTTTTCCAAATGACGTCTGAGCCGATAATCATAAGGTCCGCGGCTGTCTTTGGCGCAAATTGTTACCGAAAATTCGTCGGATTGTTGTTTGGGAGCGACGACCGCCATATCAACGGCAACCAATTCCACTAAATCGGCCGGGAAGCCTGTGGCGGCTCCATGTCCAACTTCTTCGTAATTACTGATGTGGATGGTTGTTGTTTGTGTTGGTCGCAAGCCTGCAGCAGCAAGCGCAGACAAGGCAGCATAAATCACAGCGACACCAGCTTTGTCATCCAAATGACGTGAACGAATAAAGCCGGACTCTGCTATTTCCACACGCGGGTCAAACGCCACAAAATCACCCACATCAATGCCCAGCGCCTTTGTTTGGGCAGCGGTTTGTGTTTGGGTATCAATGCGTACTTCCATTTTATCGAGCGAGTTAGCTGCACTTTTATCTCTTCTAGAAAACGCATGAGCGGAGGCGGTTATAGGCAAGAAAGAGCCTCTCAACGTCTGATCATGCCCAGTGAAGATGGTCACACCTTCACCTTCTACCGATTCCGGTGCCCAACCGCCCAATGCCGAGAGCTTAAGACGGCCGTTGCTCTTGATCTCTTCCACCACCGCACCCAATGTATCTATGTGTGCTGTCAATGCTCTGGGTATATCATCGTTTTCGCCCAACCATGTGCCAATCAATAAGCCTTTGGGGGTCGTGTGCATTTCAAACGGCAGATGGGCGAAATGGGTTTTTACATATTCAACTGCCATATCGGTAAAACCAGTCGGGCTGGGCGTTTTTAATAATCCCTCCAAAAATTGAACCATTGCGGGAATATTTATGTCAAAGTTCATAGACTATCCTGGATTTTAGGGCAAGGCATGAGGTAAACAGCTTGGTCAATCAAACAAAAGGGAGCCCCCATGCCTTGCACTGCTTAATAAATTATAACCCTGCAACCTCTGCGATTATTTCTTTGCCGAAGGTCTCCAGAGGTGTGATCGTATGCACATTAGGCATATTGAAAATGGCGTGTTGGATGCCAATACCAGCTAACCCTTTGCAGATACCAATGATGTCACTTACGCTCATTTGGTCAGCAGCCAAATACACTGTGCCCAAGGATGTGAGCTCGATTTCACTAAACGGCCGTTGCACATCATCACAATGTCGTTTTAGCACATCCAACTTAGACGCCATCACATCATTACCTGCAAAAGCGAACAAATTGCAAGCATTCGCATATTGAGCCACGAAGCGTAAAGTCTTCTTTTCGCCCATGCCACCAATCATAATAGGTGGATGTGGCCGGGAAACCGGTGCAGGACTGCAAAGCGGCTCTTTTAATTGGAAATGGTTGCCGTTGAATGAGGATACATTTCCCGACCACATATGATGCGCCAACTGCAAGGTTTCTTCCAACCATTCAAAGCGTATTTTAGTGGATGGAAAGGGGAACCCGAGGCCGGCAGCTTCACGTTCATACCAACCGGCACCCACACCAAAATAGGCACGACCGCCAGAAAGCACATCCAGATTAGTCACCTGTTTAATTAAAAAACCGGGATGGCGATAATTGACTCCCGTCACCAGCGTGCCCAGTTTGACACGTTTGGTAATGGCTGCCAAATAGGTCAAGGTGCTGTAACCTTCTAACATCGGTTCATCAGCTTTACCTATCATCGGTTCGAGTTGAAAATAATGATCCATCACCCACAGACTGGCAAAACCCGCCTCTTCAGCGGTTTTAGCGATTTCGTTGAGTTTAGGTGCTATGCCTGCCGGTCCACCCGGCCATGTAAAACTAGGGATTTGTAAGCCAATTTTCATAGGAAATACCTCCAAGACCGGGCATGATTATCAAACAGCCCTAAGCCTGCTAAATGATTATGCTGCTTTGATTCATTCATCCTCGGAAAGAACGGCCGTTTTCTCATCCAATGGCTCCTGGTTCCCATACTGCAAAAGTTCTTTTTGACGATTTAAACGGCCGATTACTAAATCAATGTGCAAACGCAAGTTATAAAAGTCTTGCAAATACATGACAGGAACACGCATGCCTTGCGTCAACTCTTTCTGCAAAGCATCTAGTTCTGCTGTTTTGAAGCCGATCGTGTCCAAATCATACTCATCGATACCCAATTCAATATTGCGCACATATTGATACCAGCGATAGATGCGATACCGGAAGAAAAATGCAAACACCAACGGCGTGCCACGGAAAAAGGGATAAAACAAAATCAATGCAGGTATCGCGATGAACAAGATGCGTTCAATGCGTGAAGCAATCCACAACGGCATATATTGATCTAAACCAGTCGAGCCGTTTTCTAAAAAGTTTTCAGCATCCTGATTCAGTGGGATCGAGACTAACTTGGCTGAGGGGAATTCATCACGATCTTCAAATAAACCACCTTCTTTGTGAACACCTGCCGCAACAATCAATAAAAGTCGCGCCAAATCGGGATGCAAGTCCTTGTTGGCTACCAATGTGCCGACAGTAGCAATCAGCTCTTTATCTTCAGATGGGATATTTTGAGCCAGGTCAATCGCGCCTTCACCGAGTGTTAAAATCTTAATATTGTTGTAACGACTTTCATATGCCAAAGAGCGGCGGTTGTTTAAGACCTCTATGTTTGGCTCTTGCAGTAATTGAGCGACTACATCTGATTTTGGTGATGCCAACAGCATCATGACATCAATTTCGCCAGCCATCAAGCGCCTTGCTGCCTCTTGATCCGCAATCGGCAATAAAGTCGAATTATCTTCTGAAATCCCGTTTTCTTTTAAGATAAACCGTGCTGAACGATTTGTGCCGCTGCCTATTTCACCAATAGCAATTGTCGCACCTTCCAAATCTCTTACATTCGAGGCAAGGTCTACTAAATCGGCGCGATAAAAAGCCCAAAGGGGCATATAAAAAAGACTCGCTAAACTTTCCAGCTTAGCGGTATCATCGCTTGCGGATGTTACTCCCACAACAAACCCAGCATCCACTTTTCCGGCAGCTAAAAGTGCCAACGTTGCATCTGAACCGGCTGTGGGATGAATATTGAGTGAATAATCAAGCTCGGCCAAACGTTCTTGATACAAAACAGCGAAATTATAAGAATCACTTCCTTCACGCCCGGTAGCAATCGTAAATTCATTTGGTGGCGGGTAACTGAGCACCTTGAAAATACTGTAGATGACGCCAACAATCACCACAGCAATTAATATCCAAAGAGTAACACGCCACAATTTTTGTTTCATTCCAGATTTCTAGCTTGCTAAACGTTTTCGACTTAATAACCATTTATCACGATTGGCTGCACGCGCAATTTTACCACTGGAGGTTTTGACCAGCCATTTAGCATCAACCAATTGCACATAGCTTACCGTTACTGCGCTTTGACGTGCAACTTCCTGGCGTATTTTTTTGTTGATGGCTTTACGCTCATCTAGATCAACGGCATGCACTTCAGCAACAACAGCGATTAACTCAGTGCCTTCACGTTTGTCAGGCACACCAAAAACGACCGCACGCCCGGCATGAACTCCCGGCACAGTATTGATAATGGCTTCAATATCCTGCGGGTAGACGTTTTTGCCAGCGTTGATGATCAAATCTTTGCTACGGCCGACCACATAAACCTCGCCATCAACCACATACCCCATATCGCCGGTTAAATACCAACCAGCATGGAACGGGTCTAAATCGCATCGCCGATAATATTCGGTGAGCATACAATTGCTTTGCACTGCTAATTCGCCGACATGCCGCTCTGGTAAGATTTGGTTGTTTTTGTCGAGCACACGTACGGCTGTTCCTGCAATCGGCGACCCACAAGAGACTTTTACTGTTGCTTGTGGATCGTCTTGCGGTAACGGCCGTGCGACAAGATCCGTTTCAAGCGCAAACCGATCGACAGTATCAAGTTTGACAGCTTCGCCAGGCACAGTTTGTGTGACCGCAAATGTATTCTCTGCCATCGCATAACTGACACCTAACATCTCGCGCTTAACCCCCAAAGAAGCAAAACGCTCCAGAAACAGTTCATGGCTGTCATGGCGCACCGGCTCCGAACAGTTGATAAACAGCCGCATAGTCGCCAACGAAACACCTGCCAAATCACGTCTACGAATGCGGCGTGCACAATGGTTGTAGGCAAAATTGGGCAGCCAGCAGAGCGTGCCGCTGTGTGCTTGAATGGCATTCAGCAGCAATACCGGATGGCTGACCCAATCAAAAGGTGACATCAACACCAGGGGAATCCCTTGCACGAGTGGTAAAAGGAATCCAGCGATGAGTCCCATATCGTGGTAAAGGGGCAGCCAACTAACAACCACGTCTTGTGCGGTTAATGCAAGGGCATCACTATAGGCAGCGAGTTGGTTCAAAACGGCATCATGGGCTAAAGCAACACCCTTTTGCAAACCCGTCGTGCCGCTGGAATGTTGTAAAAAAGCAGTTTTGGAGGAAACGGCCGTGCTGAGCGAAGCCACAGCAGCCGTAAGCGATTTAAACCGCTCCCCAAACCCATCAATATCCGCATTAGCAACAATGTCGGCCAACTGCTGTGACCCATAAACGGGACAAGAAACCTGTGCAGCTAATATCGGTGCAAATTCATCGGTGGTCAAAACAGCCCGCACAGCCGATAAATCAACCAGTTCAGCCATGTTGCGCATGTAGATATCTGGGTCTAGTTTTTCAGTAAGGGTAGTGAACATTGAGGGCACAGCACCAATCAACATCGCGCCCCAAAATGCATAAACGCTTTCTAAATTTTGTGTGTGCGCGATGATAACTAAATCTTGAGGCCCAATGCCCATTGCCCGTAGGCCAACTGCATAAGCAGTTACAAATTCGCGAAAGGCACGGCGCGAAACATGGATGGGTTCTTGCCCGGTGGCAACGTAGACGATCGCGTCTTGAGTATCATCATCGGATTTCAAGGCAACTGAATCGAGCAGAGTATTAAAAGTGTGGCGTGATTTTGAGGTTAGCATGGTTTTTGATTAGAAACGGCCGTTTCAATTGCACCTCGGGCTGACGATAAGCATAGCCTCGGCTTCATTTAAGCGTGTAGGAAATTCATCACTCATGTCAATATATGGAAAAGTGTAGCGTTCGGCTTCTTGGCGGACAAACTCACTCCAAAACGGAATGTCTTGGGCAAATTGCTGTCGTACATCCTTAGCCAGATGAGCATAACCATGCGTATGACCAGGAAAACGGTCAAATCGATCTAGCGTCATTTTACTGCATCCTAAAAACACCGAGGAAATTTGATATTTAGCAGAAAGCCGAGCGACTTGTGCAGGGAGAAAATCAGCCCCCTCAATCAGATAACTTTCAGCATGAGAACTAATCCGCCAAACGAATCGTTCTAAGCAAGGAAAAAACCATTCAGCAGCCAGTGTAATCGCCTCGGTAGAAGCATCCCACTTGGTTTTCATTCCTTCTACCTGCTTAGCCCTTAAAATTTCAAACAAAAGATCGGTGGAAATCCAGCCGATTCTTAATTTAGCTGCAATCTGCTGACCAAGAATACTTTTCCCGCTCCGAGGAGAGCCTCCAACAAAATAGATCATGCCACACCTCTAGAACTCTGGCTAACCATTCATGTCGCTTATAACGCGAGCGACTAAGAGATCAAGGGTATCCATTTTTTCAACGGTTAGGTCAGCATCGGGGATGTAAACATCGAATTCATCTTCGACAAAAACGCCAAATTCGGCCAGGGCGAATGAGTCCATCAGACCACCGGTGATAATGCCTTCGGTGTCAGTCAGTTCGTATTCTTCATCGCGAATCAGTTCAACGACGATAAATTCGCGGATTTTTGTACGTACGGTTGTCTCGTCCATATTTTTCTTTTGCGATGGCTACAACGAATTGGGGAAAGAACGCATATTAAATTACTGCAAGTTCGTTGGTGTCATCTCACTAATTTGTCATTCCTGTGCAGGCAGGAATCTATACGTTTGGATCTCCATCTGCACGGGATGGCAGGCAAAAATATTTATATTGTGTTTGTAAATCTTATTTTATTCGCTGCTCTCAATCAATTCCATCAATTGGGAAGAGATTAAATCAGCATACTGTTTTGTGCCAGCTGAGGTTAAGTGAACTGGAGTATCGGTGAATTCATCAGAGGGAATTGCATCCCAGAGGTCGAGGAAATTGTAATTTTGGTTAACTACCGTTTCCGCCAACATATCCCGGTACTGATCATACGCCCAGCGTGGGTAAAAAGAATTATAGCGGAGATCGCTGTTTGTGCCGCTGCTAATAAACATCGGCTCATTGATCAACAAAATCGGCACCTGACCCACCATTTGCATGCCGGCAGCAAGCACGTCAAAAGCCAAATCATCTGTGGTAAGCGTTGTGGGCTGCTCAAATTCCTGCCAGCTTTCATCGGCTTCAAAGTCTGATTTGCGTAAGGGAATTTCTGCCGGAATTGCCTGATCGATTTCAGTGGCTGCCCAGGAAAAGCCATAGAGTTGTAAACGCAAGATGTCGGCCAGATTGCGACGCTGGCCGATGATAGTCTGGTCTAAGAATGTGGGGTTAATGAAACGGCCGTCGTTGGGATCAAGGTTGAGGGTGTAGGTTTGGATTAACGGCCGTATGCGTTCCGGGTTTTGCTGCACTAAGGGCGCAAACAACTGCTTTTCTCGTGGAAAGGATTCCAATGTCACTGGCCATAAAATCAAATCCGGTTCATATTTCAGCGCTTCTTCCAACAACATCAAATCTTTTGTGAGCGACATCACAGGATAGCCCAAATTGTACACGACCACACGTTGACCTGATACAGTCATTAAATCGCGGGCATTTAACTGCGCCGCCAGCGTATCGCTGTTTTCGAGGAACCAGCCCCACGTGCCAGAATCACCGATCAATAAAACACGGAATTCATCCTCGGCCGGCGCTTCCGTAACGGCATGGCTCGCAAACATAGCGGGAATATTAAACAAACTGAGGTTATAGGAAACGGCTGGTGTTTCACCATAGGGCAAGCGCAAACGACCGGGCAGCAGCCAATTATAAAGCGACACCCGTCCCAGTGATTCCAACGGCGTGATTACGGCAAACAGCAAGCTCAACAAGATAAACAGCAGCACTGCCTTGCTAATCACCCGCCAGAAAAAGCCCCAATTCGTTTCTTTGTTATCCATTTACTAAACAGGACTCTGGCGTTTTTCGTTCTACCAGAGAGATGTGTCAACTTTTGAGAGAAAAGTTGACAAACCTACTTTTCGCCAGAGTCAAATACTAAATTAATGAAAATTCACAAGTTGGCATGTCTTTCCGAACGAAGTTTATGAGGTAAAGTGTCCCAACACTAATTGCAAAAACAAATACCATCAGGATTCCTCGTTTCTCTCGGAACGACACAAACCAAAGCTCAGATTCTATACTGATTCCTATGTATTTTGCGCATCTACCAGCCAAATCCAAACAATTTCCCGATCGTTTCAAATGCCAAATCAACATCGGGAATCACAAACCAAATCCAGCCGATGACAACATATTGAAAGGTAATAAACCAGCTAAACAATGTCCAGGCTTGTTTTTGACGCGGTTTTTCTTTGAGGCCACGATACCATTTACGTGTGCGGTCGCTCCACATTTTGTGGACAAACAAAGCCACACCGTGCCAGATACCCCAAATAAAAAAATTCCAACTCATGCCATGCCACAAGCCGATGACGATCATGGTGGTCATTTGGGATACGAACACAATCAGAGTTGGTGACGGCCGTGGCTTGCGCCGCAGCAGCGAGCGAGACAAGGGTGAAAAAACATAAAAACGCACCCAATTGCTGAGGGTGATATGCCAACTTTGCCAAAATTGGGTGATGTTTGTTTGCAGATACGGCCGTTTAAAATTCTCCGGCAGCCTGATACCAAACAAAAGCCCCAACCCAATCGCAATATCCGTATATCCGCTAAAATCAAAAAACAGCCGGAACGCATACCCGTACAAAAGCAGCCATAAGCCACCAGTAGATGTGACCTGGGTTGCCGAAATTGGATTCAGTGACACGCCCTGCGCTAACATATCAGCAAGCACAAACTTTTTGAACATGCCTACTACAATGCGCGAGCCCGCGTCGGTAAAACGCGCTGCTTCAAGGCCAACCATGTCCAGCAACGCACGAAAATCTTTGACAAAACGCTCGGCTCTGTCAATGGGGCCAGCGATGTAGGCAGGCGTGAAAATTACATAGGTGACATATTCGCGCAATGAAAGTGGCGGCAACTGCCCAGTTTGCCTGTCGCGCATGGTATGAATGAGGCGAAAAGCAACATATGAAAAGCCCAGCCAATTCAGATCAACGATACCTGCCAACACCAAGTCTTGGTTTGTTAACGTCCGCCACAAAGTTGACACCATCGTCGCCAGAGGAACCGTCTTCATAATCACAAACAAGACAACGATGACAACGATTGCCCCAGAAAGCACCGTGCGCTGATTGAGCCGCTGCAACAAGCGCAGCAAGCCCGCAAACAAGACGGCTACAAACAATAATGCCAAAGCGGCTGCCAATGGTGAAGGCGGTCGTCCGGCGGTAATGCGAATCTCAGAAGCCAGGAAACGATTGAATGCCAGAACCACAATCAATCCCCCGATTAGCAGCAAAGTTACCCGGTCTTCGTGCCCAAACGGCCGTTTCTCTTGACCTGTGTCATTTTGCTCTACAACTACCTGTGGGCGTGTTAACAACCAACTCATCACAGTCAAAACGATAGTCACAGTTTGTAGAATGTAGCTGCCAAAACGTATGGGCAGCGCAGGCTGCAGCCAATAGATGCCAACCACACTGCCAATGAGCAAAGCCCAACCACGCCCCTTACCCGGCACAAACGCAGCATATAAAAGCGCAGCCACACCAAGGACAGCAATACCGAGCATATCAAGTGTCATTGAGCTTGGATAACCTCTGTATAAATGGCGTGCAGCAGCATTAAAGCTGTCAAATCGCTCATTGGATAGCCGCGCTCAAAATAGTCAGGATTGGTGTAATCGTCAGCGTCGGCCATTGTCATATGCACCAAATCGCCGCCCAAACCTTTGTTAGGCAAAGTTTCCGCCAGTACATCAAAATCCCACAACGGCACTTGATATTCCTCGGCAAGTTTCATGATGGCGAGATTGTTGCGATTGTCAGGGCCTTCAAAACGATCGGGCTTGGTTGCTAACACGGGAATAATGCCCTGACTAATCGCATATTCGACAAGCAAGCGCATGTTGTCTTCAAAATATGCGCCACCGGCACTATCATTAGAACCCAGACGAATGAGCAAGATGCTGGGATTGTTGAGCCGGATTTCGCAGGCGATCATATCTTCGTTGGGTTGACACCATTCTTTATTAGCCCACAATGGATCAAATAGTGACCAGGCATGGAGGCCAATGCGTGCGGCGACGCCATACCGTTCAAATGAGCCGGCGAAATGGTCAATGGCAAGTTGCAGATAAGTGTAGTCGCCCAGATTATAATAACCGGAGTCAAAACGGGTCAGGTAATGGTCGGTAAGGGTGACGCTGTCACCAACCTTGGAAAAGGCATGGGGATTGCGACCGAGTGTCTGGCCATTGGCAAAAATAGCACGGCTGTTGGCGATGACTGCGGGAGACATCTTGATGAAGTTTTCAACTGAGATGCCGTTGACTGTGATCGGAACGGCCACTTCGGTATTGCTCAGTACGGCCGTTACTGTTGCCGTCGGTTGGGATGTGGGCGACGATGTCGCTGCTGC
>JAGRDI010000030.1 GCA_020432765.1 Anaerolineales bacterium
TGGAAGACTTGATACCCATTGCCGCTGTAGGTGCTGCTGTCAATGCTCACGACAATATATTCATCGGGAGCGATAGAAGTACCAACTGTAAACGTGTAGACAACGCCATCTGAAATCGTGTAATCGTCAAGGGCTACGGCCGTGTCTCCTGCGTTGTAAATCTCAAGAAATTCATATTCTTCATCAATCCCTTGGGTTGGAGATGGATTGTAATGCAGTTCATTGATGACCAGGTCGGGTAGTTGCAGCGGCTCAAAGACGGCCGTTATCGTCGTATCGGTGCTGATTGTGAGGGCAGTTTCAGGGTTAGTAACGGCCGTTTCTTGCCATTCGGCAAATTCGTAGCCAAATGCGGGCACTGCCTTCAACTGCATGGGCACATTCTTGAAATAGGGTCCTGTGTATCCACTGGCGGGCACTTTGACACTGCTCACATACACATCTCCCTCGCCACCAACAATATTGACGGTGAGATTAGTCATGCCAGGATTGCCGAAATAGTTATCAATATGGGTACGCATATAAAACGGCCGTTGTTGGCCAAATTCGCGCACCACATCAATATTATTGTTCCAGTTACTCAAGGAAACCGGATAACTCCAACGCGCAATTTGGCGCGGCATTTCAGGTTCTAATTCAGCTTTCATTGTGTCTACAATGTCCAACACACGCACCGGATCAAAAGAAATATTGATATGACTGGCAAAACGCTGCATAAATTCAGCTTTAAATTCATTATTTTTCAATAACTCACGCAGCAACAACGTCGACCAGGGTGGGTTCGGCCATGACGGGCCAGATGTCGAAGTTGCAAATGAAAGCGAATCAAAGGTGTAATCTTCACCACCCGGCCAGCCAAACCCATAATCTGTGTCAAATAGAATCCAACGCCAACGGCCGTCTACAGTACGTGTACGCCAATACTTCAAATTATTGCCCGGCCAATCTGTATTTGAAACATATATTTCTGCAATCTGATAATTCATAAATTCGTCAACGTCCATCTGTGTACGCACATAATCGTAGACACCGGCCGCGTTCATATCATGTGAAACGATGTAATTTACCATCGCCTGATAATGAACTAAATCGCCATGCTTCACCTCATTCTCGTCCTCGATAAAATCAATATTATTGGGGTCAGTTCCATAATTTGTTTCTAGATATTCATCATTCAATTTTTCGCGAATGTTATAATGTCCCCAATATTGACCGTTGAGAAATACAATTGCAGGGCGATTTGCCTGATAATCAATATCCATTTGGTCTTTAATCAGGTTTTGCATCATTGGATCGCGATATCTGGTTACATCAATGTCACTGCCACCATTTCGCAAAATAAAGGATTTGAACGTGTTTGCTGACTTATCCGGAAAAAGCTGATAATTTAAATCATTAAGCTCATATTTGTCACGGAAGCGAATGCCTAACGATTTTTGTTCCAATTGGCGCGTCCAACCGCCGTGAATTTCAACGCCAGTATCATGTTGGAAGATCAAATTGCCGTCAGCCAAATAGAATTCGACACTCACCGGTCGTTCCCAATCCTGCTCCCAATTAGGCGTGCTGCCATTACCGTCAGCATAAATACCATAATCTTCATTCCAAAAATTATCAGGATTAGTTGCCAAAGAAACCACTGGCAGGGTGGTTGATTCATCAATTAGATAAGTTTGAGAAGCGGTTGTACTGGGCAGCAAACCAACATCAAAAACACGCGCTCTTAATACGGCCGTTGCACTAATTGAAATAGTCGTTTCAAAAAGTGTTGAACTCGGAGTTGGAATCGACCCATCCAATGTATAACGAATTTCTGCTGTCCCTGAAGGCGTTGATAAATCTACAGCTTGGCTGCCGGTATGAAAACCGCCAGCGACTGAAAATAACGGCTCTGGTGCCCGCGTTTGATCAAGAACTCCTTGTGAAGCGTTGGCGGCCTCTGGTGAAGGTTCACCAAAATAAACCCAGGTGGCATTACCATCCCCTTGGCGACCATAAGAAATATCCGCTAATTGTTGACCATATGCAATTGAATCTACAAATGACCAAAAATTATCATGCAGCAGGACTGTTTCACCGTTGTCACTCAACTTAAAGTTTGTATGGCGGCCATAATTTTGATCATCAGCCCAAAAGAGAATGCGTGAATTGGAGCCTATCCAGGTGTCGTCAGGAATGCGATATTTGAACGGCAGTGCGGGATCATCTGACAGAAAGTAACCACCAATATTGACGGCCGACCCGGGATTATATAGTTCAATCCAATCAGAAAATTGGCCTGTATCTGTATCTAAATTCACAGATGCATTCGATACCAATATTTCATTGATAACCACAGCAGAAACGGCCGATAATTCACTATCATGCGTTTGTGCAGCAGAAACCTGACTCGCAATCGCAAAGCCAAAAATAAATAACAAAAACATACAGGTGAATAATCTACGTAGCATGGGAAATCCTCATACAAGTCTGCAGATGCCTGAGGGAGAAAATCGGAGCAATTACCATACTCCCTGAACCAAAATAACTCTCCTAATCATAAACGAAATCGGCAGTACCGTAAAGTGACTAAATTTTAACAATTACAATCGTGCGATTTTAATAACCCAAAAATTCTAACTAGTGATAAAATCACATCATTGAATCGTATAAAAATGCTTTTCATTATCAAAAATAACATGGAGATGATTTAACTTGAGTACATTAGCCGAATTACAACAAGAGTATGAAACGATTAAAAGTAAAGGACTAAATTTAAACATGCAGCGTGGTCAACCGAGCGATGCTAATTTTGATTTGTCCAACAAAATGCTAACGATTGTAGACGAAAACGATCTAGTCACACCAGGCAGCGTTGCCATTCGCAATTATCCCGGTGGTGTCAAAGGTTTGCCTGAAGCGCGTGAACTATTTGCCACACAACTTGGTGTTCACCCGGATGAAATGATTATCGGCAACAATGCCAGCCTGGAACTGATGGCTAACACCTTGATGTGGGCCATGCTGCGCGGCATGAAGGACAGTCCACAGCCGTGGGTCAAGGATACAGCCAAAATGATCGTTACTGTACCTGGTTATGATCGCCATTTCCGTGTTTTGGATGAATTAGGTTTTGAAATGGTCAGCGTGCCAATGACAAGTGACGGCCCAGATATTGATGCGGTTGAAAAACTTGCCACTGATCCAGCGGTAAAGGGTTTATTTTTTGTCCCGACATACAGCAATCCAACGGGAGACACTGTGTCAGAAGCGGTAGTAGCACGGCTGGCTTCAATGGCAACGGCCGCTCCCGATTTTACAATATTTGCCGATGATGCCTATCGTGTGCACCATCTCACTGACAACCCGGATAACCCACCCAACCTGCTGCGTGCCTGTGAAGCCGCCGGCAACCCGGATCGTGTTTATCTCTTTGGTTCCACTTCAAAAATCACTTTCGCCGGCGGCGGGATTGGCTTTATGGCTGCCAGCGTCGACAATGTTGCCTACCTATCCAATCTAATGGGCGCACAAATAATCAGCCCCAATAAAGTTGAGCAATATCGTCACGTCAAATTCCTCAACAGCTATCCGGGCGGTATCCCCGGCCTTATGCGTGAACACGCCAAACTGTTAGCACCAAAATTCAACGTCGTGCAAGAAGTCTTGGAAAGAGACCTGGGCGGCAGCGGGTTGGCTGCGTGGACCAATCCCAAAGGCGGCTACTTTGTCAGCCTGGACACCACCAGACCGGTGGCTGATCGCGTTGTTGCTCTGGCAAAAGAGGCCGGTGTAGCCTTGACTCCGGCAGGCGCAACCTACCCGCACAAAAAAGACCCTCACAACAGCAACATCCGCCTCTCACCAAGCCGTCCACCGGTCGCTGAGGTGGAAGCGGCGATGGAAGTTGTTGCCTTGTGTGTCAAATTGGCCTCAGCCGAATACGATGCAGCGAGTTAAAATTTAACGTCACTAAATAATTGGGATGTAGGGGAAACGGCCGTTTCCCCTACATCCATCATCTATATCTAAAAATCCCAGTCCGATTTTGGCTCAGGTATGCGTAGTATCCGTTCCAAATCTGCCAGCAACTCAGTAGGTCCATCTAAACCGCCTGAAATCGCTAAGCCCGTGGCGGGAAGTGTACCCATCCATAATCGACTAAACGCACCAACTGAGGCTGTCAACATCGGTAAAGAGGAATCTTGCCCCACTTTTACGTCACATTCAGCGCCCAATGTCACAATATAATCAGCACCTATTCCACGCCAGGGTGCATCATCATCCAGAAAATCGGTGATGGGATCACGCAAGTTAAGGTTAAATCGAACCGGTTTACCAGCAAGGTGAGTTTGTTCTAAACAGCCGGCTAAGTCACAAATGCGAAGCTGCCAATAAGAAGTTGCTTTGTTGACATTCACATATTTCGATTTTTCAGTTAACTGACGAAAACGGAAAGGCTGAATTAAGAAATCCTGCATTTGAATCCCTGACGGCTCGTGCATTTTAACCAGGCGCACTTGATCGCCAAGGTTTTTAAGAAGCGCCAACAATTCCAAAAACTGTTCGCCATTTTGAAAAGCGAGCATATCAATCGTAAATGGCCCGTGCTCACCCTTTGTTGAAGCCCAAAAGAAATGGGTCAATTCCGCGTTTGGGCCATCAAAATAACCTAAGCCAAATCCATTCTCTGCCCACCCTAGCTCCGCTTCAACTGTTTCAGATGGCAGCAAACTGATAGCGCCATGTCTTCGTCTCCGGTTAAGCATAGCGTGATGCATTTGAGCACTATCATCGTGTGTGAGTCTTCGTGGTACGCGTGCACGCTTTTTTACATTTAGCTGCGCGGGATCGAAGCTGATCCAATGTTCGTAAGGCCCTGAACCATAGCCCAAAAGATTGTAGAAACCTTGTTCAAAAATACCTAATGCGCTTACCAAAGCGCCTTCAGCGGCATCGGCAGCAATGAGGTGGGCTGTGAGTTTTTTGGCCAGGCCTTGTTTACGTGCAATACGGCTGGTGGTAACGGCCGTTACTGCCGACATCGCTAAATCTTCATTAAGGTAACGGAAAATAGCAGGTGCAGAGAGCACAAAACATTCTGCTTCATCATTTATTTCAGCCACCAGTGATCTTCCTGCTTTAACAATTTTATCAAGAAATTTTTCTTGTTTAGCATTGTCTATCCAGCCTACTTCTCGCCAAATACGATATACTGCTTTTTGATCTTTTTCAGGGTCGTATGATCTAATCATTTAACCAATCCTCTTTTGACTCTGGTTGTTGCAGCCAGCCAATTCCGACATTACCCAATCCTACCAATTTTTCGAGGTAGTGGCATTAAAAGGAGTAAAACATCACTTACACAAAATTTAGCTAACTTGCTTACTCTGAGACGCGAAAGGGATTTCGCGGCTACAGTATGAGTTGCCGACAACGGGACAACTGTGCCAACTGCAACATGAGATTGGTCTCTATTTATGTTATCTTGTAAAATTGTTCACCTATTATTCTTATCGGTTGTAGACTATCTTACAATTATCTGATTCCAATTAATCGAACCAGATCAATCGACAAGGCTATTCCTAATAATAATTTGGACACTGGCGTTTTTTAGTATACTAGAGAGAGATTTGTCAAGTTTTTTGACTGTTGGTTCACCATCCACTCGTGGTAGAAACTTGACAAATCTGAAATTCGCCAGATTCCAGTAATAATGATCCGATTGATCCTGGTGGGAATAGACCAGCCAATGCCAAAATGACTCATCTTACGGAGCATTGTTTTCTTGCATTGGCCTAAAGGAGCCATTCATAACCTATGGGAAAAATTTTGGTCGATACCAAGAATTATGGCTTTGTAATCGATAATCGCAAATGCATCGGTTGTCATGCCTGTTCAACTGCTTGCAAAAGCGAGAATGAAGTCCCATTGGGCGTCTATCGTACCTGGGTCAAATATGTCGAAACAGGCACTTTCCCCGATTCACGCCGTCATTTTCAAGTCACACGCTGTAATCATTGTGCCAATCCTCCCTGCGTGCGCATTTGTCCAACTGAAGCGATGTACCAGCGGGCTGATGGTATTGTTGAATTCGATGCCAATATTTGCATCGGCTGCAAAGGGTGCATGCAAGCATGTCCTTACGATGCCATTTACATCGACCCCGAATCGCATACAGCTTCAAAGTGCCATTTCTGTGCTCATCGGGTGGAAGTCGGTTTAGAACCTGCCTGTGTGGTGGTTTGTCCTGAACAGGCAATCATCGCTGGGGATATGAATGACCCCCATTCATTCATCAGTCAAACATTGGCGCAACAAGCAGTGACAGTACGCAAACCAGAACAAGGCACAGCGCCTAAACTATTCTACATTAATGGCAAAGATGTCACTCTGCATCCCACAGCGACTGAACGAACGCCGGCAACATATATGTGGGCCGATGTCATTCCCCTGCATGATGATAATGGGCATCTTAATAACAATCAGGCAGTATCCGTTCAAACGAAGGCACATAACACGCGCTGGGCTAGTTCGGAAACGGCCGCTTCGACTCCGCGCAGTACAAGCATTCGTATTCCCCAAACACAAGGACAACCAGCCAATGGTCCAATCCAGTTTGGTGCAAAAATGGCCGAGCATATGGTGCAAGTTGCCTACAATGCCCAACACAAAGTTCCCTGGCATTGGCCAGTGCCAGCCTACTTGGTGACAAAAGGCATCGGCACCGGTTTATTTATGCTGCTGGCTTTGCTCTGGGGCTTAAATTTAGTGCCATTTGATGGCTTAACGGCCGTCGTCTCTGGTTTTCTCTCTTTACTTTTCATCGGTCTTACAACATTGCTGCTGGTAGCGGATCTGGAACGCCCCGAACGCTTTCTCTATATCCTCATACGCCCCCAATGGAAAAGCTGGCTAACACGCGGAGCTGTACTGTTGATAAGCTTTTCAACGCTGCTCATTTTGTGGTGGCTTTTTGAAATCGGTGCCTATCTCAATAATTATGATGCTCCCATTCGCAGCTTATTCCTGTGGGTTGGCTTCCCTTTGGGACTAGGGGTAGCAGTTTATACAGCTTTCCTCTTCGCCCAGGCGGAAGGACGCGATTTGTGGCAAAGTCCGCTGCTGCCATTTCACCTGGTTGTACAAGCATTTATGGCTGGCAGCGGCTTACTACTGATTTTGAACTTGTTTATGGATATGCCACAAGAATTGGTGCAAGCAGCGGGGGGTGTTTTGGTAACGGCCGTACTCATCGATCTATTTATCACGTTAATCGGCGAATTCAGCATTCCCCACGCCAGTGAAGTGGCAGCCAAAGCAGCGCATGAGATTAGGCACGGCCGTTACAAAAATCACTTCTGGGCCGGCTCAATCGGATTAGGTCATATCATACCGTTGCTGTTACTGCTGTTCACAATCCCATTAGCAACAATCTCACCTATCCTCGGTGCGTTGGCAGGAGTTTGCTGCATCGGCGGTTTGTATTTTTATGAATACGCATTTGTAATGGCACCCCAAGAAATTCCAAACAGCTAAAAAGAAACCTCATGACTTATAAGCGAAATGTTAGTTCAATATTGAAGGGAATGTTCAAGATGGGCACACCCGACGAACCATTAAGACAGCCAGCTGTCGAGGCAACCAATGTGGCAGGCGAAGATTTACCCGGCTACGGAGCTGTCCAGATGATACCCGTGCAGCAAGCAGACGGCCGTTTAACCAACTACCCTCCGCCTGAAACCTGGGACGATTGGGTCGAATGGGACGGCAAAGCATGGCCCAAGAAGATTGCCCGGCGCTACATGCTCATCCCCACTGTCTGCTTCAACTGTGAAAGCGGCTGTGGACTGCTCGCTTACGTTGATCGTACCAGTCTCGAAATCAAAAAGTTTGAAGGCAACCCGATACATCCCGGCAGTCGCGGCCGTAACTGCGCCAAAGGTCCTGCAACCCACAACCAAATTTATGATCCCGAACGCATCCTCTACCCGCTCAAACGTATCGGCAAACGCGGTGAGGGTAAATGGAAACGCATCACCTGGGAAGAGGCGTTGAATGAAATCAGCGCCAAAATGCGTGCCAGCCGCCAAAAACGACGTGACGGCATCATGTACCACGTCGGACGGCCAGGCGAAGATGGCTACACGAATCGTGCGATTCAGGCGTGGGGCGTTGATGGCCACAACAGCCATACCAATATTTGCTCCAGCGGTGCACGCATGGGTTATTACATGTGGGGCGCTTTCGACCGGCCCAGTCCCGACCACACCAACGCACGCACCATTTTGCTCATTTCCAGCCATCTGGAAACCGGCCATTATTTCAATCCACACGCCCAGCGCATCATCGAAGGTAAGATGAAGGGTGCCAAGTTGATCACTTTCGACCCACGCTTGAGCAACACGGCCAGCATGAGTGACGTCTGGCTGCCAACCTGGCCAGGTAGTGAAACCACGGTGCTGTTAACCATTGCCAATCATCTCATCCAAAATGATCTTTATGATAAAGAATTTATGCGCCGTTGGGTGAATTGGAAGGAAACATTGGCGGCGGTTAGAGACGGCCGTTTGTCCCCCTTCTATCAAGTCTTACGCGAAGAAATCGAAGCAGAAGCACCCACCTTCGATCAATTCGAACGCCTGCTCAAAGACCTTTATGCCGATTTCACATTTGAACGCGCCGCTGAGGAATCGCAAGTACCGATTGAACGCATTCGCGAAACGGCCGATTATGTGGCAAACTGTGACGGCAAACTCGCCACCCACACCTGGCGCAGCGCCAGCATTGGCAATCTAGGCGGCTGGCAAGTTGCGCGTGCCCTTTTCTTTCTTAACGTGCTCACCGGCAGCGTCGGCACACCTGGCGGCACCTCCGCCAACAGTTGGAACAAATTTGTGCCCAAGCCATTCGACACACCGCCACCTGGCACAACCTGGAATGAACTGCACCTGCCGCACGAATGGCCCTTTGCCCATTACGAAATGAGTTTTCTGCTGCCCCACTTCTTGGAAGAAGGTCGCGGCGACATTGATGTCTACTTCACGCGGGTCTACAATCCGATGTGGATCAATCCCGACGGCTTCATGTGGCTCAAAGCGCTGCAAGACGAAGAAAAAATGAAATGCCATGTCGCGCTGACCCCCACCTGGAATGAATCTGCCTGGTTTGCTGATTATGTACTGCCAATGGGTCATGCCGGCGAACGCCACGATCTCATGAGCCAGGAAACCCATGCCGGACAATGGATCGCCTTCCGTCAACCGGTGCGCCGTGTGGCCATGGAAAAGCTCGGCCAGGAAATTAAATACACTTACGAAGCTAATCCGGGTGAAGTCTGGGAAGAAAATGAATTGTGGATCGAACTTTCCACACGCATGGACCCCGATGGCAGTCTCGGTATTCGTAAACATTTTGAAAGTCCCTACCGCCCCGGCGAAATCATCACTGTTGCGGAATATTACCGTTGGATTTTCGAAAACAGCGTGCCCGGTTTGCCGCAAGCCGCCGCCGTAGAAGGGCTTGAACCATTGGCCTACATGCGTAAATTTGGCGCATTTGAAGTCACTCGCGAAAATTACACACCCTATAACAAAGAAATTTCAGGATTGTCAGAAAGTGAACGAGAGAAGATAAATAGTCAGCTTTTCCAGCTCAAAGAAATCGCACGCGACGCACTTTCTATCGATTCAAACGGGCTGCAGGTCGACTTACAAGGCAGAATCCATAAAGACGACAAAACAGTCGGCATTATGATTGATGGCCAGGCTAAGGTCGGCGTAACTACACCCAGCCGCAAGTTCGAGTTTTTTAGCCCGACATTGTATACATGGGGCTGGCAGGAGCGCGAATATACAATTCCGTGGCCGCTCAAGAGCCATGTACACCCCGATAATATCGACCGCGATCAAGACGAAATGCTCTTACTGCCCAATTTCCGTTTGCCTACGTTGATCCATACACGCAGTGCCAACGCAAAATGGTTATACGAAATTAGCCACAAAAATCCAGTCTGGATGCACCCGTCCGATGCTCAGCGTATCGGCGTTGTCACCGGGGATTTGATTCGTGTGGAGACGGAGATCGGTTATTTTATTGATAA
>JAGRDI010000031.1:0-5720 GCA_020432765.1 Anaerolineales bacterium
GCCAACTTTCTTTTGCGGTAATTTAGGCATCTTCCTTTCCTTAAAAGTTCAC
Organism: Anaerolineales bacterium; assembly: GCA_020432765.1. GTDB lineage: Bacteria > Chloroflexota > Anaerolineae > Promineifilales > Promineifilaceae > JAACFF01. The sequence continues at coordinate 53 of JAGRDI010000031.1, forward strand.
CACAGAGGACACGGAGGAATATCCGTATTCATCAGCATTCATACTTCGGTTACACTCAGAACATACCTGTGTATTATTTCTATCAGCATCTTCTTGTAGTATGTCAACAATAGCAGCAGCTTCTTCAGCCAATGCATGTGCTAACTGCAAGCCACCTTCATTGAGTTCGGCGATACCTTTGGGTTTGCATTGGCGGTTACGGCGATAAACATCTAAAACGGCAAAATCTTGCGCGATTTTCCCGCCACTCTCCTGCACCATTTTGCTGGCACAAGCCAATTTACAGCCATCAATCGTCACGGCGGGATGACAAGCCACCGCCGCCCGAGCTGCCGTATTGCCCATTACCAACATCGACAAAGCAATCAGTTGTGTAGCTTGTGGCCGCAGTTCATCCACAATTTCATAGGCGGCTTCACGACTGACAGTGCCGTATGTTTTGCCAATGCCGCTGCACGGCACAATAACCACTTTTTTGTCAGCACTCATATTGTGCCTTCCTCTTGAATCTGATATTGCATATGCGCTAAATATGCCTCAGGGCTCATCAAATCAGCCTGTTCAGCTTCCCAATCGACCACCGCGATAACCAGCAGCCAGCCATCGCCATAAGGATCTGCATTGATAAGTTCAGCTTCCATTTCGAGTGCATCATTAACCGCAATGACCGTACCGGAAATGGGTGATGGCAGTTCAATATCAACTTTGATAGTTTCAATTGTGGCGATGGTTTCATTAGGGATTACGGCCGTTTCTACAGCAACAATCTCCACAAAAGCGACATCTCCATTGTGCTGCTGGAAGAAGTCAGACACACCTAGCTTCACGTGCTCACCATCAATTTTTACCCAAACCCCATCGGCACTGTATACTCGATCAGTAGCAACCTTAAAAGTAAATTTATCCTGGGTTACTTCCAGAAACTCAACCATAAAACTGCGCTCCTCAACCACTTCAGTATTGATTCAATAACCGTTGAATTATCTACCCAAAGTGTATCCAGAAAAGCTGTTTTACACGCATGACATTTGTCACAAAGAGACAGGATAAATGTCATAATAGTTCAATGTATATTGAATTGTATTTCTTGCGCAGGAAATAGCTTATGCAGACTGATATCTGTGAGCTAACTTTGAAGAAGGAATTAAATGCATTTCTTGTCTAATCCGGAAAAAACGGAAAAGATTTGCCACGAATTTCACGGATTACACGAATTAAGGCGAAGTGAGTTCGTGAAATTTGTGTCGTTCGTGGCGAAAATTTCTTTCTCAGATAATCACTTAGAACTGGCGACTCCATATGCTCGGCCAACGTTCGACCACGACCTTTGTTTGTGTGAAAAACTCAACCGCATGTCTGCCCTGTCCATGCAGCGTGCCAAAAAAGCTGTCTTTCCAACCGCTAAACGGAAAATAAGCCATTGGCGCAGCCACGCCAATATTAATACCGATATTGCCAGCTTGGGCTGCATAACGAAATTTGCGTGCAGCGGAACCGCTGCTCGTAAACAGACAGGCCATATTGCCATACTGTCCCTGATTCACAATTTGGATCGCCTCATCAATGTCGTTTACATGCATTAAGCTCAACACCGGACCAAAAATCTCTGTTTGGGCGATATTTCCTGCCGGGTTCACATCTTGCAGGATAGTCGGACGCACAAAGTTACCCTTTTCATAGCCGACGATGTTAGGATTACGGCCGTCTACCAACAAACTTGCACCTTCATCTACTCCTGCCTGAATCAAACCTTCGATGCGTGCACGGCTGGCTTGATTGATGACCGGGCCCATTTGCACAGCCTCATCCAACCCAAAACCGGTCACACGCTCTAACGCCACCTCAGCCATCGCCGCATTAAATTCATGGCGTGCTTCGCCCACCGTGATCACATAGGATGCTGCCAAACAGCGCTGTCCCGCGCAGCCAAACGCAGAATCGGCCGTGATGCGCGTTGTCATTTCCATATCGGCATCTGGCAACACGATAATGGGGTTTTTGGCCCCGCCCTGCGCCTGTACTCGTTTGCCATTTGCAGTGCCGCGGCTGTAAACGTAACGTGCAACGGCCGTTGAACCTACAAAACTAACCGCCTTAATCGTCGGATGCTCTAAAATGGCATTGACGGCTTCCTTACTACCATGCACCATATTCACGACACCCGCCGGCAATTCGATTTGTTCCAACAGCTTAAACACTTTCTGCATGGTCAGCGGCACTTTCTCCGAAGGCTTAACGATAACGGTGTTGCCGCAAGCAATCGCATACGGCAAAAACCAGAAAGTAATCATGCCAGGAAAATTAAAGGGGGCAATGATCGCGGTCACGCCTAACGGTTGGCGGATCATGAGCTCATCAATGCCAGCGGCAATATCTTCCGACACATCCCCCTGCATCATCAGGGGGATGCCACAGGCAACCTCCACATTTTCAATCGCACGGCGCATTTCACCACGCGATTCGCCGATGGTTTTGCCACATTCCAGCGTGATTGTACGTGAAATATCTTCAAAGTTTTCTTCCAGCAACTCCTTCAACTTGAACAAATATTGAATGCGACTCCCCGCAGGCACCTGTCGCCACGTCACAAATGCAGCGGCGGCAGCTTGTACGGCCGTATCCACCTCAGTCGCTGTTGAAAGCGGCACTTGCGCCAATACAGCTTGGGTTGCCGGGTTAATGACCGCGAGATACTCGCCTGCATCGGATGCTTGCCAGCTACCATTAAAATAATTTAACAATTTTTCGTTCATTTTTTTCCCTTCAAAAATTAGACGCAAATTAAAGATTAAAGCAAAAAAGCACCACTATGCTTAATTGGATTAGGTTTGGTGACACCACACACAATGTACACGAATCACATCTTTTTTACAAAACATGTCCACAATCTGGTCACATTCAATTTATAGACAATACATTACCAAAATATAGATACTATGTTATCGTATATAGGCGGGTGCAAAAATCCATTCACACCCTTTATATTCTTTGGAGGAATTTATGACAGAAGAATCATTGCTTGCAATGGCAATAATCATTGTATTGGGCATTGGCGCTCAATGGCTGGCTGGCCGCCTGCGCCTACCATCTATCTTGCTTTTGCTTACCCTCGGTTTTTTAGCCGGCCCTATTACAGGATTAGTTAATCCTGATGAAATTATCGGCGACTTACTATTTCCTTTAGTTTCAATTGCTGTAGGAATCATTCTCTTTGAAGGTGGGTTGAGTCTACGCCTATCTGAACTGCCAAGATTAAGTAATGTGATCTTCCGCCAGATTTCAATTGGGGCACTTGTTACAGGATTAATTGCTGCGGCAGCCGCCCATTACATTATGCTGCTCGATTGGCAATTGTCAGTTTTATTGGGAGCTATTCTTGTTGTCACAGGACCCACTGTCATCGGTCCACTCTTGCGTCAAATCCGACCGAAGGGCAAAACAGGCACAGTTTTAAAATGGGAAGGCATTCTCATCGATCCCATCGGCGCAATCGCAGCAGTACTCATTTTTGAAGCTATTTTGGAAGGAGGATTTAATCAAGCTCCGGCTGTTATTGCCATGGGCGTGTTACAAACGCTTTTGATTGGATTTATTGGCGGGTTCCTTTTTGCTGGAATTCTTATATTGTTATTCCGTCGATATTTGGTTGCGGATCATCTGCATAATGGCATGACCCTCATGCTGGTTATAGCCGCACTTGCCGTTTCAAATTGGTTACACCCAGAAGCCGGTTTACTGACTGTCACGATCATGGGTATCGTTTTGGCTAATCAAAAATCTGTTCCCATTAAACATATTGTTGAGTTTAAGGAAAATCTGCAAGTGCTGCTCATTGGCACATTGTTTATTATCTTGGCCTCCCGTCTGCGCGTGAATGAAATTAGCCCAGTCATCAGTTGGCAAGGATTCCTTTTTGTTGCCGTACTCATTGTCATTGCACGCCCCTTATCTGTGATGCTTTCAACTTGGGGCTCGGACCTAACACTAAAAGAAAGGGTTTTTCTATCCTGGATGGCCCCCCGCGGCATTGTCGCTGCTTCCGTTGCCTCAGTTTTTGCATTTGAATTAGCAGTTGCAGGTCATGCTGGCGCAGATCAACTGGTTTCGCTCACTTTTCTTGTGATTGTGACAACGGTAGCATTTTATGGACTAACGGCCGGCCCCGCAGCCCGGCGTCTTGGTCTATCAGAGCGTGATCCGCAAGGGGTCCTGTTTGTGGGCGCCAGTCAGATAGCACGAACTTTGGCTTCAATTTTAAAGCAAAATGGCTTTCGCACCGTGTTGATTGACAGCGATCCCAATAACGTGCATGCCAGCACCAAATTAGGACTCACGGCAATTCATGGAGATGCGCTTTCTGAAATTGTAATGGACGAGCTTGATTTAGGTGGCATCGGCCGTATGTTAGCCATGACAACAAATCACGAGGTAAACTCTTTGGCCACGCTAGAATTTCAAGAGATTTTTGGCCGCGCCGAAGTATATCAAATTGCCACAGAAAACCTGGCTATTGGACTTGAAACATCAGCTCATCCTTTACGCGGCCGTTTCCTCTTTAGTTCTACCCTTACTTGTGCGACAATACAGAAGCAGCTGGCTGCTGGCGCTACCATTCAGATTTCTGAATTAACAAAAGGTTTTAATTATGCGGACTATCGGGCACTTTACAACAATGCGGCCGTTCCGTTATTATTAATTAATGAAAAAAAACAATTGATAATTTACACAAACGATTTACAACCAATGCCAAAAATTGGACAAAAATTAATCAGTTTGGTGCCGTCCATTGACACGGCAGCCACCCACTCAACCTTCAGCAGTGCGCCGCAAACGGCAATGGATGAGTAAAATAAAGGCAACAAATTGGGAACCGCAGGAAAATTTAAGCATATAGTTTCCTAAAAAGTAACGAGGAATAAAACATGACACAATGGTATGGGGGTATCGAGGCCGGCGGCACAAAATTTGTTTGTGCCGTAGCTGCCGATCCGGATAATATATTAGCCGAAAAACGCTTCCCGACAACAACGCCAGACGAAACGTTGGGACAGGCAATCACATTCTTTCAAGAACAAGCCAAACGGGTGCAATTAGAAGGCATCGGCATCGCCGCCTTTGGACCAGTTAACCTCAATCCGCAGTCCGACACCTACGGCTATATCACCAAAACACCCAAAAAGGGTTGGACCAACACCGATTTTATAGGTGCAATCCAGTCTGCATTCAATGTGCCGGTTGGTTTTGATACCGATGTGAACGGTGCAGCACTCGGCGAACAACGTTGGGGTGCAGCCCAAGGGTTAGACACTTTCATTTATCTGACAATCGGCACCGGCGTTGGCGGTGGTTGCATGGCGGGCGGCAAACTGCTGCACGGCCTCGTACATCCTGAAATGGGCCATATGCGTTTGCCTCATGACCTAGAGAAAGACCCTTTTGCGGGTCTTTGCCCGTTTCATGGCGATTGTTTTGAAGGCCTGGCAGCTGGGCCGGCCATAAATGCTCGTTGGAGACAACCGGCCGAAACACTGCCTGATGACCATCCCGCCTGGGCATTAGAAGCTGAATATATCGCCCTGGCCTTAAATAATTTGATCGTGACACATTCGCCACAGCGCATCATTTTGGGTGGCGGCGTGATGGCGCAGCCACAGTTGTTCCCCCTGGT
>JAGRDI010000031.1:5729-11400 GCA_020432765.1 Anaerolineales bacterium
GCCAACGTGTGTTGGCATTGCTCAACGGCTATGTGGATGCACCCGAAATTCTTGAAAATATAGATGCCTATATTGTGCCACCTGCTTTAGGAAACATGGCTGGCATTTTAGGGGCAATTGCCTTGGCACAAAGTAATTTCTAAATCTTTGATGAACAAAGTAGTAAGCTGCAGGTTGTAGAACAAACATGTATCACTACACTTACTTTTTCATATCGCCTGTAGTAACGGTTGGAAAAAATCGCATAAAATATCTTAAAACCGGAAAACGCAAGAAAGTTAAGGTAAATGATATCTGATTAAATGTACATGGATAATCTATATGCTGGTTTCAATTTGTTGAGATTACAAATTCACCATCAATTGGATTCTTGTTTTCTATCCAAATTGTGTAGTATCCTTCAATATCCAATTGGATTTCTTCAATTTTCTCTGATTCACCACTACCAGTTTGATCCATATCAAGCAATAAGTTGCCATTTGGATCGCGAATTTGGATAGATAAATCAGTATATCTTTGGTTTGCTCCAAATGGATCGATTATTGCGGAAAAGGTTTGATTATTAACTCCTGGAACAAACCAATATTTTTTTTGCGATGAACTAATAAAATCCTGGAATGGCCCCTTCCTGTAAAGTTGATTGGAGTCACTTTTTTTAATTTCCCCGTCAAGAAAAACTAAGCCATACGATCCTTCTTTGAAAAATTGATTCCATATCTCAATTTCATACTCCCCTGATATTGGTGGTTTCAAGCCAAAGATACCTTCAGCGAAACTTAAACCGGTATCATTCTCTAACTCTATCGTGTTACCTTGTGGATCATAGATTCTGACAACTAAATCTTCCTCATTAATGTTATTCCCAAAAGGAAATACAACAAGATCATAATAATCATTTGGTGAACCGAAAAATGTTAGCCTATCAACTTCTCCAGGCTCGAGTTGCCTAATCGTGGTACCCTTTTGCAAAATTGCAGGGCTAGGCAATTCAATAGTCTCTGTTGGTATAATCTCAGCTGGGATATCTTCAATTAAAGCATTATTACAATCAAATAGCTGGCAAACAGCAAAATTTGAAGGTAGATTCAAACTAAAATAAATCCCACCTACAATCATGATAAAACAGAGTAAAAAAAAGATGAAGGTCATACAAGAAGCTAACCTGTTTAACGACTTAATTGGCCTATTAATGACACCATCACTTCTAGGAGATAAGATGGCATCAGAAACTTGAGTATTTTGGGGCTGAGTTCTGATTGCTTGAGAGAGACCTTGAAGATTGGGAGAGTGATAATGATCGGTTCGTACTTGAACTGTAGAGTTTCCCGTTTGCCTTTCATAGCGATTCGCTGTTCTAGATAATATTTCATAAGTTACGTTTCTAATCAGAATAAAAGTATCAGTTGCATCCCTTAAGTTTGCAACGAACGAAGCCGTTGCAGGGACAGCAAGGAATATAAAGGCTATGACTGTAACTACAAGACTCCCTTGTCTTATTTGAATTTCGAAAGAGAATTTTCCCTCAAATTCTTGATTCTTCATTTTAATAAAAACGATCAATTGATTTTCGACCTCTTTTCGAATTGAATCTCCTGAGATCGATCTCTCAAGCCCTAAATATTCGACGTTTTCGGCATATTTTTCTTGAGGGGTTTGAGATTGGCTTCCAACTTCTACTAGAGGTTGAGCCGCAGATTGATTTATATTGTTGGAACTCTCAAAAAATAAGTCAAGTAATGTATCGTTTTCAGGATCAATTAGCGAATACTGAAAATCAGCAATTTGAATCACCTGAGTATTTTGTGAAAATACATTGTCTGAGCTATTTATTTCTGGTGATTGGTTAGTTGTTGATGGTGTTTCTGAAGATGATGGGATTTGTGAAATGTCATTACGGATTTCAGACCTAATGGGCTTAAGAGAAAACAGAGAAACAAACAATAAAACCAAACTAAAAAAAATTACTATAACGCTTAGCCATTTAACAATTGGTTCAGAGTAAAAATATAAGGTTGCTCCACCCACAAATATTAAGAGAAAAGCCAAAGCCAGAAGCAACGCCCGAATAATCAAGTCAGATTTTTGAGTTCGATTTTGACGTGGCATTTTCTCCTCCTCAATTTATTAAACAAATTAGAACGAGGTGATCTTCACCGAAAAACGCACAATAGCATAAGATTACCCTTGTTCAATCCTATTCGCAAGAAAGCAAAAACGGCTCTTTAAGGTATTGTACAGGGAACCACAAGTCCATATGATATGTAGCCCCGAAGTACTCAAGCTTAGGCATGTTGAATACCATTCACTCAAGCAACTGATTTTTACTGCTCATACCCTTAAAAAAACTGCTGGTCGCACGATTTTGGAAGAAGTCAGTAATTTCGATTTCCCAGTTAGTCAAGATTTTACAACAAGTTCCAATCTGCATAAGCAATACTGCTTGTTCCTTTGCGATCCATGGCTGCAATTGCTCGAAAGCGCAGACAATAGTCTGTTCCCTCCACGTGTCAAATCATCATAAACAGGTGGAAAATAATCGAAGCAAATGGCTCAGATTTGGTCTTCCGACAGCTTTTCAACAATCAACGGCCGTATTTGGTTTTCACTGGGTTCCATGACGAATAATTTTAACAGATTTGCGCAAAATTATCCCATAAACTGTCGCTAGCATTCTGTAAAATGAAATAGTAATCCGAATGCAGTTCATGCTCAACTTTTCTGTTATAGTGGCAAAAGGGTTCTCCAGCATCAACTTCACGAGTTTGAGTCTGTACGAACCATTTAACGTACTACTATGCAAAGGTGGGAAACGGTGTTTCTAGATGACTATTCGCTTACAGGTGACGATCCCGATCATTCATAGAATGAAGATCGCTTTGTGATGTTTGGTCTTTCATCTATTGGACAATTGCTTGTTGTTGCTTACACAGAGCGGGGAGAACGAATTCGGATCATTAGCGATTCCGTCAGAAAGGAGACTATATGAACATGGATGAGACTAAAGTTGACGAATTGCGCCCTGAATATCGCAGAGAGGATTTTGGCTCGATGGTGCGAATGATTTTTCTACCTTAAATTTTTGCTGAAAACTTAGCATGTTTGTAAACTGATAGCGGCAAAAACGGCATCAAAATCAGGTTTGGTAAATTGTCCAGCGCCAATCACAAGCGTATTGGCAGTACCGGCAGCAACACCGTATTTAACGGCCGTTTCCAAACCCAACCCTCGCGTAAACGCAACTGTTAACCCCGCCAACATACAATCACCAGAACCCACCGCACTTTTTGCCGCCACAGGTGGATTTTGCGCATGCACAACCGTTTGCCCCTGCGCCGCAATCGCGCCATCTTTGCCTAAAGACAAGACCACAATCGTCGCGTAGCGGCATGAAATATCTGCCGCTGCAGCCGCATAATCCGCCAGGGAGTTCATTTCCCGTTCAGCCAAAATCGCCACCTCGCTTGCATTCGGCTTAATCAAAAATGGTTTCGCTGCCACACCCGACAAAAGCGCCGTGTTACTACTGTCGAGAAACGCGGGTACTTTGGCTTGCTGGGCAATGTTGATCAACTGTGCATAAAAATTAAGCGGCACGCCTGGGGGCACTGAGCCTGAGAGAGTAACGGCCGTATACCCCCTCACAATATTCTCGAAATGCGCCAACATCGCATCAACTTTATGCGCTGGCACCGGATCCCCATTTTCATAAATCTCAGTCATCTGCTGGTTAGAGCTGTCTAAAATCGAGGTGCAGGTGCGCGATTCAAAATCCGTATACACGAAATCAGTCGCAATGCCCTCCTGCTGCAGCCCATTTTCGATAAATTGTCCTGTTGTGCCACCGACCCAGCCCGTGACCACGGCTTGCGCACCTAACTGTTTTAAGCCACGCGCTACATTGCAGCCTTTGCCACCAGCCAGCGATTTCACAGCCTGCGGGCGATGGATTTCGCCTAGTTGAAACGAGTCAACAACAATCGTCTTATCAACAGCCGCATTCAAATTTACACAAAGAATCATAACTAAACCACACCACAGAGGGAACAGAGTTTTCTTGATTTCCTCTGTGATCTCGGTGGTAAATCTTTTTTAAGCCTTGCCAGATGCGCCTACGAAGCGAAGCCGTTCACACACCACTTCGATTTGGGCAGTGCGCCCAGGTCCTAAATATTTACGCGGATCGACTAAATCATTATCGGCAGCCAATACCTCTCGCACGGCACCCGTAAACGCTTTGCTCAATTGGGTGGCAATGTTGACTTTAGCCAGGCCCAATTTAATACCCTGCGCGATGTCTGCATCATTAACCCCTGACGAGCCATGCAAAACCAACGGTAAATCCACCCGTTTTCGAATGGCTTGCAACCGTTCTAAATCCAACGCAACGGATTTGTCCTTGAGACCATGCACTGAACCAAGCGCAATCGCCAGCGTATCTATGCCGGTCGCCGCCACAAATTGTTCAGCATCATCAGGCGTTGTGAGGTCAATTGCGGCCGGATCGTAGGCTGCGCCATCCGGTTTAGGCACTTCACCAATTTCAGCTTCCATACACACGCCGACTGAATGGGCAATCGCACACAATCGTTTGGTCGTAGCTACGTTTTCAGCGAACGGCAGGTCATCGCCATCAAACATAACCGATGTAAAACCAAGCGCAATGGCTTGCAGCACCTCGTTTTCGTCGGCATGATCCAGGTGCAAAGAGACCGGCACATCAACACTTGCGGCGGCGACTTTGCCCATAGCGGCCATATATTGCAAACCGAGCACCGTGCTGCCGCTGCCCACATACTGCAAGGCACGATGGCTCACCTGAATGATAACAGGGGCGTTTTCAGCTTGTGCCGCCAGTACAACAGACTGCATCTGTTCCAATGTATTGGCATTGAGGGCGGCGATCGCATATCCTTCTTGATGGGCAGTTTGAATCCAAGGGAGTACATTGCATAAGGTCATGATTCATATCCTTCCGGTTGCAGCATGATTTTGCGATGGGTTAACTCATGGGCACCAATTTGGGCAAAGACAGCAGGGGCTTCGACCAGGGAATAACGATGCGAGATCATAGTGTCCATATCCAGGCTGCTATCTAAGAGCGCCGCGACAGTTTCGGTCCATTCATGACCAGGAAACGGCGCTGAGTAGGACATGAAACAGCCAATAATGCTTAATTCGCGCCGCATCATATTTTCGATAAAGGACATGGGCAACGATTTGTCGAGCGGTTGGTTACCGCCACAAACGACTTTGCCACGCGGGCGTGTGATGGGCACGGTTTGTTCTAAAGTTTGGGGAACGCCGGCGGCTTCAAAAGAAATGTCAACACCATCACCTGTCAGTTCGCGCACTTTGGTTACCACATCATCACGCAGCGGATTTAATGTGACTTCCGCGCCGAGCTTGTGAGCAGTTGCCAGATTATCATCAGAGATGTCAGTGCAAATGATGAGGCTGGCACCTGAAATACGCAGCCATTGCACGATCATTAAACCAATAGAACCTGCACCGAGCACAACGGCCGTTTCTCCCGCCTTAAAATCACCCAATGCCAACATATGACGAGCCACCGTTGACGGTTCGATCAAAGCCACATGCTCAAACGGCAGTTCATCTGGCACAATCAGCAGATTACGCGCCGGCAGTTCCAAATAATCTGCAAATCCACCGG
>JAGRDI010000031.1:11464-26079 GCA_020432765.1 Anaerolineales bacterium
TGCTCACACTCAAAACAAGGCACAACCGGTATCACAGACGCATGTTTGCCAAGAATATCTGGATTGACGCCTGCACCAACAGAATCGACAACGCCGGCACATTCATGGCCTAAGATCAATGGATACATCCGATGACCAGATACATACCGTTTGATGTCAGAGCCGCAAATTGAGACCGATGCCACCTGCAAACGTACATGACCAGGTTTAGGGGTAGGTGTCGGCACCTCTTTATAGGTCATGACACCTTGATTTTCTAAAACGGCTGCTTTCATAAAATTGTTCTCCGAATTCTATCCAGGTCAGTAAAATCATCTATCAATTTACGCGAAACACTGCGATAGACCTGGAACAATTCCTGGTAATGGGCATGATTTTCTGATGATGGTGTATACAGTCGCCGTTTAGGCAGGAGAGAATCAACACATGTGCTAATATCGTCGCAAAGACCAACCGCATAGGCTGTCAGGGCAAAAAGGCCCAGACCATGACCACCTTCGCCGCCATCTTCTCTTTGTGCGACCACAAACGGCCGTCCATACACATCCGCCTTAATTTGACACCAAACCGCACTTTGCGCTGCACCACCTGAACCGAGATATTCGCTGACAGTAATGCCATGTTCCTCAGCAATTTGCAGATTGTCGTAAACGGCAAAGGCACAGCCCTCCATGATGGCACGCAGTAAATCCGCGCGGCTGCTGCTGTAAGAGAGACCAAAAAAAACACCACGTGCCACGCTGCTCCACAATGGTGTGCGTTCGCCTGCCATGTAGGGCAAGAAGATGAGACCATTAGCACCCGGGGTGGACTGGCCGGCTTGTAGGCTAAATAATTCAAATGGATTTTGGTTGATTAAGGGGGCAACGGCCGTTTCCGCCTGACCCAATTGATCACGAAACCAACCTAAGGAACCTCCGCCCACCGTACCTGCCGCCAACAAATATTGATCAGGCAAAACATGATGTGAAAAGATCAAGCGTGGTTCGATCACAACACGATCCAAACTAATGCCTACACCACCTGCCTGACCACCTTGTTCGTTTGTTTGTCCAGGTTGGGTGACACCCGCACCCAAAGCACCCGCAGCCGCATCCAAACAACCAGCAATTACAGGAATGCCTGCACGCAGCCCGGATTCCGCCGCCGCCTGCACCGTAACACTACCTACAATTTCGGTTGGGGAGTACAAACGTGGCATTTTCTCCAGCGGTACACCAATCGTAGCAGCCGCTGTGGCATCCCAGCATTCGTTATGGATATCGAAAAAGTGGTAGCCGTATGCCTGCGTATAATCACAACTCAACTCGCCCGTAAAACGCGCCGCAATAAATCCAGTAGCGGCCAAAAATTGATGAGCTCTGTCAAAAATCTGCGGTTGATTCTGTTTGAGCCAGACAAGTTTGGGGGTAATGTAGGCAGCATCAATGGGATTTGCGACCAGATCGATCAATTGTTGCGCCTCTGGTAAGCTGTTTAACCAGGCCGTCTCTATTTGAGCGCGGCGATCTAACCAGATCATCGCTGGTGCCAACGGTTTGATTTCCTCATCCACAGGGATAAGCGTCCAACCCACCCCATCTATGCCAATACCAGCAACATCATCAGGTAATAGACCCGCTGTTTGCATTACTTGCTGAATTGTTTTGCATACGGCCGTCCACCACACATCTGCATCAATTTCTGCTACAAGGGGGCCAGGTCGGTGTAAAATGTATGTGGCTGAAGCTTCTGCAAGCATCTGGCCATCGGAATTCCAAACGGCCGTTTTTGTGCTAGAAGTCCCAATATCGACTGTCAATATACATTGTTGTGCCATGATTACCTTCGTAGTGCGTAGTGCGTAGAACGTAGTTTTTGCTGGGCTACACACTACGCATTACGCACTATTTAGACCTAATCCCACAAATCTTCCCAACTTTCTGCGCCTTCCCACAAGAAAACCTGCCCTTTGATCAGGCGGCAGTTTTTGTCGATGCCAGCAATCGCAGCCATCTCTTCAACGGTTAAGGGATCAATCACGGCCGCTCTCAGATTGCCCAAATATTGTTCGCGATGAATTGAAAATGGAATTGGCACCTGTCCGCGCTGAACTGCCCACTTCACACAGACAACCGCAGGATGCACGTTCAGCCGTTCTGCGGCTTTGACAATAACCGGGTCTTCAATATCGACCGTATCGTCAGGTGTCGTATCGCGATCCGGGCGTGTCGGAGAGCCGATGGGAGAAAAGCCAATCGGCACTATCTGATTATCTATACAGAATTGAAATAATTCTGGTTGTTGAAAATGTGGATGCAATTCCATCTCATTTACGGCAGGTTGGATACGCGCATCACGCAGCAGAAGTTGTAATTTAGCCTGACTCATGTTTGATGTGCCAATGTGCTTGACTAAACCCAAATCAACCAGCTTTTCCATCTGTCGCCACGTTTTCATGAAGTTTGCGTGGATATACGGCACGGCATGCGGATCACGGGCATTAACATCCACACCCGGATCATGGTGATTGGGAAATGGCCAATGGATCAAATACAAATCTAAAAAGTCCAATTGCAAATCATTAAGTGACTGCTTACAGGCAGGGATCACGTCTTCTTCAGCGTGTTTGTCATTCCACAATTTGGACGTTACCCATAATTCTTCGCGTTTGACCAGGCCGCTATCAAAAACTTCACAAAAGGTTTGACCAATCATCCGTTCATTACCGTAAACGGCCGCACAATCAATATGCCGGTAGCCAACGGAAATCGCGCCCTTAACGGCTTGCGCGATGTTTTCGGCAGAATAACGGTCTGAACCAAAGGTGCCAATGCCCACAGCTGGCAGCTTTGCACCTGTATAAACAGTGCGGTAGGGCACAGCAGCCGGGTCTACAGAATCCTCCGCAAAAACAAAGGGCTGTTTTCCAATTATGTTTTGCATATATTCCTCCTGTGTTGATCGGATTGTTTAGTCTTTAAGAAAATAATCAAGGTATGCTGTCGTCGGAGCTGTTACCCAAATTAATCCGATGGCTAGACCCACAATCTGACCTACGATTTCATTTATTTGCTGGTACGCTGGAGCGCATGATGTCTCCAATTTTTATGTGAAGGCGCGAAAACGGCCGTTTACATCATAATTGCTTTATCAAAAATCAATCACCTGCATAATATGTTATGCGTAACATAATCTAACAAAAAAAGAGGCTGTTGATATGTTATGCATAACATTATAGACCTTGTTCCCAAATTGTCAACATCTTCTAGCCAAGATGCGCGAACTTATTTTCGACAAATTTAACCCAAATACCTTGACAACAATTAGTTATATGTTACAATGTTACCCATAACATGTTATGGGTAACATGTGTGTGTAATTTTTACGAGAGCAGTGCAGGAGAAGATGACTACCATCCGCGATGTAGCTAAACAAGCTGGAGTTGCCACGATGACCGTATCGCGTGTCATCAACAACTCCGGTTATGTCAGTGAAACAACACGTGCCAAGGTGGAAGCAGCCATTGCTGATCTCGGCTATGTTCCCAATATGCTTGGCCCAAGCTTACGCTTCAACCAAACCCATACAATCGCCCTTATCATTACCGATATCACCAACCCCTTCTGGACGACCGTTGCGCGAGGCGTTGAAGATGCCGCCCAGGAAAAAGGTTACAGCGTCATTCTTTGTAACACCGACGAATCCGTTCAAAAGCAAGAACAATATCTGACAATGCTCAGGAAACGGCGCACCGATGGAATGCTGTTTGTGCCCGCAGACAATAATGCCGACATTGTACGCTCAATTCAAGAACAGAATGTCGCGATTGTCCTTTTAGACCGTGACGTGCCCAATGTAGATGTGGACATTGTTCGCGGCGATTCATTTGGTGGAGCTTATCAGCTATCGCAGCATTTGGTAGAACTCGGGCACCAGCACATCGCTGTTTTATCTGGCCCCAAAAATATTTCAACCTCGATAGAACGTGTAGCTGGCTTTCGACGAGCCATGGAAGAAGCTAACCTCAATCACAACCTTGACAATATTTACTGGGGTTCTTTTAGTCAAACTCACAACTACCCATTAATGCTGGAAGCTCTACAAGCTTCCCCGCGCCCAACTGCTTTTTTGGCAGTTAATAACTTTATTGCAAACAGCGCTCTGCAAACACTCTCAGAAGCTGAACTGCGGGTGCCCGAAGATGTCTCTATCGTTACCTTTGATTCCATACCTGAAATCATCAATCCAAACCCATTTTTGACGGCTGCCATTCAACCCGCTTATGAAATGGGCTATCAAGCAACCCA
The DNA here is from genome assembly GCA_020432765.1 of Anaerolineales bacterium. Classification (GTDB taxonomy): domain Bacteria; phylum Chloroflexota; class Anaerolineae; order Promineifilales; family Promineifilaceae; genus JAACFF01. Next base: position 15,754 of record JAGRDI010000031.1, read on the forward strand.
GTTATTGTTGGCTCGTTTGTTAAAAAAAGGCCCTAATACACTGCAAAAAATAATTCTGCCCATAAAAATAATCAAACAGCAATCAAGCGCACCGCCATTGGGCTTGGCATTAAACAGTTAACAATTGAGTATGATGGTGCAGACAACGAAACGAGGGGACATTAATTTGTGCATGTAAAGTTAATATCTTGTACATAAGGAGTAAATCAATATGGTCTGAATCGATCGGCAAACGTCAATTAATTTAGAATGGCATGGTACACACAAAACCACATCCAACCTGTTAAAAATTTTATTTAACAAAAACAAAAGAGGAGATTTTTAATCATGAAAAACAAACTATTTTTAACTTTATTGGTTCTTCTGATTGTTACGCTGGTCTTAAGCGCGTGTGGTAGTCAAGAAGCAGCCCCAGAACCAACCGCTGCCTCCGCAGAAACAGAAGCAGAAGCGCCAGCTGCAGGTGAAGAAGTCTATGTTGCTGTTATTTCCAAAGGGTTCCAACATCAATTTTGGCAAGCAGTAGAAGCCGGTACAGAAAAAGCAGCTGAAGAATTTGGCGTCACGGTTACCTTTGAAGGGCCAGAAACTGAAGCAATGGTTGACAAGCAAGTTGAAATGGTACAGGCTGCTTTGGATAAAAACCCTTCCGCTTTGTGTTTAGCAGCTTTAGACACTCAGGCACTCATCCCCATGCTAGAACGCGCCCAAGCAGAGGGTATTCCAGTCGTTGGTTTTGACTCTGGTGTCGATAGTGATATCCCTGTAGCAACGGCCGCTACCGACAACCTGGCTGCTGCTGCGCTCGCTGCTGACAAAATGGCCGAATTGATCGGTGGTGAAGGTCAAGTCGCCGTGATCGTCCATGATCAAACCAGCCGCACTGGTATCGACCGTCGTGACGGTTTTGTCAACCAGATGGAAGCTGAGTATCCCAACATTGAAATCGTCGACATTCAATATGGTGGCGGTGACCAATTAAAATCCACAGATTTGGCTAAGGCCATTATCCAGGCTCATCCTGATCTGAAAGGATTTTTTGGTGCCAACGAAGGTTCCATTATTGGTGTAATGAATGCTGTGAACGAAATGGGCAAGGCGGGTGAAATTACTATCATCGGCTATGATTCCGGTAAACAACAAACCGATGCGATCAGAAGTGGTCTCGTTGCAGGTTCCATCACACAGGATCCGATTGGCATTGGTTATAAATGTGTTGAAGCTGCTGTCATGGCCTTGAATGGTGAAGAAGTTCCTTTGTTAATTGATACTGGTTTCCATTGGTATGATGCTGATAATATCGATTCAGACACGATCCAACCCTTGTTGTACGAATAGAGTTTAATTATAGACCAGACAGACCTGACAGGTTTTAAAAGCCTGTCAGGTCTTTTTTGAAACTCCGCTTGAGGAAAGTCTTATGGAAAATGTCCTTGTTTCAATGAAAGGGATTGACAAAAGTTTCCCTGGTGTACGTGCCCTCGACAGTTGTGAACTTGAACTACGGGCAGGCGAAGTACTGGCACTCGTAGGTGAAAATGGTGCAGGCAAATCCACACTGATGAAGGTACTCTCAGGTATTTACGCAAAGGATGCAGGCACTGTTACCGTAAAAGGTCATGAAGTCGACATTCCCAATCCGAAAGCTGCCCAAAATTTAGGCATTAGCATGATCCATCAGGAGCTTAACCTGATGAGTCATCTGACAGTTGCCCAAAATATTTTCATCGGCCGTGAACCAAAACGATTTGGTGGTGCTTTGTTAGATGAAAAAGCTATTAATCGTCAGACTGAAGAATTATTTGAGTCGATGCACCTGGATCTAAATCCACGTACCAAAGTAGCCAATCTTACGGTTGCGAAGCAGCAGATGGTTGAAATTGCTAAAGCACTTTCCTTTAATTCTGAAGTATTAATTATGGATGAGCCAACGGCCGCTTTGACTGATACAGAAATTGAAGAATTATTTATTTTTATTCGGAAACTGCGTGCACAAGGCGTGGGTATTATTTATATTTCCCATAGGCTAGAAGAACTTAAACAAATTACAGATCGAATCACAGTCATGCGCGACGGCCGTTATATTGATACCGTCGATACAGCAGCAACTCCCACAGATACGATCATCAACATGATGGTAGGACGCACCATTTTACAAGCGACACCTGAAGTACCTGAACATGCCAGCGAAGAAGTTGTGCTTGAAGTCAAAAGCCTCAACCGCGGCCGGGCACTGAAAGATGTCAGCTTTGTCCTCAAAAAAGGGGAAATCCTGGGTTTTGCAGGCTTGATGGGTGCTGGACGCACAGAAGTAGCCCGCGCTATTTTTGGTGCTGACAGCATTGACTCTGGCGAAATTATAATACACGGCAAACAGGTAAACATCAAAAGTCCAGGCGATGCGGTTAAAAATGGTATTGCTTATTTGTCTGAGGATCGCAAACAGTACGGTTTAACATTAGGCATGGACGTGGAGATGAACACAGTTTTAGCCTCGTTTAACCAATTCCTCGGCTTTGCCGGTTGGGTGAATACAAAAGAAACGAAGGATACGGCCGTACATTACGTAGATGCTTTATCCATCAAAACCCCTAGTGTCAAACAAAAAGTGAAAAATTTGTCTGGCGGTAACCAACAGAAAGTTGTTATTGGTAAATGGCTCACAGCCGATACCGAAATCCTCATTTTTGACGAACCTACGCGCGGCATCGACGTGGGCGCTAAAAGTGAAATATATAAGCTGCTCAACGATCTGGCGCGGCAAGGCAAATCAATCATCATGATTTCCTCAGAACTACCCGAAATCCTGCGCATGAGCCATCGTGTCATCGCCATGTGCGAAGGGCGCATTACGGGCGTACTGCCCATTGAAGAAGCAACACAAGAAAAAATTATGCACTTTGCCACCCTGCGCAACGGAAAAACGCCGGGTGCTAAAACTCAGCAAACTCAAGGTGGACCCGCCTGATGACAACCAATACGACTACCCCAAAACGATCATTTTTCAACTCCGATGCGACCCAAAAGCTGCTGGCTTTTGCGGGTCTCATCATCATGTTCATTGTATTTTCTCTGGCTTCGGAGAATTTCTTCCAATTTAGCAACATCGTTGGTATTTTATTAGCGACAGCAATCAACGGTATTTTGGCTTTAGGTGTCACCTTTGTCATTATTACGGCAGGCATTGACCTTTCGGTTGGCACGGTGATGACATTGGCAGCCGTAATGACCGGTATGTTTATCACCAATCTGGGTCTACCGGTATGGCTTGGTGTTCTCGGCGGTTTGGCCACTGGCGCTTTGGCTGGTTTCGCCAATGGTACAATGATTGCCAAAATGCGCATTCCCCCATTTATTGCCACTCTGGGTATGCTTTATATTGCCAAGGGATTGTCCCTTGTCATTTCCGGTCTGAAACCGATTTACTTCTCTGATACACCCAGCTTCAACCAGGTAGCCATGGGATCTGTTACCGGCGCCATCATTCCTGGTTTTGATATTCCCAATGCCGTTCTCATTTTCTTTGGCGCGGCTGTTATCGCTCATATCGCCTTAACCAAGACAATTTTAGGGCGTTATACATTTGCGCTTGGTAGTAACGAGGAAGCGACCCGTTTATCGGGTGTCAACGTCAGTGCCTGGAAAATTGCAGTTTACAGCCTGGCAGGCCTTTTCTCTGGCTTAGCGGGTGTGGTGATTGCTTCACGCCTGAACTCAGCACAACCGGCATTGGGTGCTGGTTATGAGTTGGAAGCGATTGCAGCCGTAGTCATTGGCGGCACTTCCTTGAGTGGTGGTGAAGGCTCGATTTTAGGCACTGTTATCGGTGCGTTTGTCATCAGTGTGCTCACGAACGGCTTGCGCATTCTTTCCATCCCGCAAGAATGGCAAATCGTTATCACCGGCGCTATCGTTATCCTGGCCGTTTGGGCCGACATACTGCGGCGCCGTCAGCAATAAATATATTGGAATCTCCAAAGCTTTGTTAAGCAAATATGTTTATTTATACCAACGACGGTTGAGCTCGTCGAAACCCGGCTTCGACAAGCTCAGCCCACCGAATACCAACCCCGCCACCCATCACAATATCGTTGAGCTCGTCGAAATCCGGCTTCGACAAGCTCAACTTCCATTTGATTACAAAGTTTTTAACTTAACAAAACCTTAAGGGCTTTGCCTCGAGTAATTAATCATTTCGTTGCAATAAATCCTTAAGGTTTGCCTTTATAAAGGATCACGATGTTAAAAGGAATTTCTCCCCTATTCAGTCCCGAACTGCTGGCAACTCTTTACCGTATGGGTCATGGCGATGAAATCATATTGGCTGATGCGCATTTTCCAGGAAACAGTGTAAACAATAGTGTAATCCGCGCCGATGGCTTGAAAATTGCCGATCTGCTAGAAGCAATTTTGCCTCTTTTTGAATTAGATGTTTATGTAAACGATCCGGTGATTATGATGGCATGTGTTCCTGGCGATGAGCCCGATCCTGCAGTTGAAAACGATTATAAAGCAGCCATTATACGCCATGTGCCAGATGCTCCTCACATTACATTCATTGAACGATTTGCATTTTATGAGCGTGCAAAATCTGCATTTGCGGTTGTTTTAACCGGCGAAACACGCAAATATGGCAATATCATCCTCAAAAAAGGATTATGTTAAATCAGCTCGGCCTTCCTGTTTGCTGCTGAAACGATCTGCCGCATATACCATTTGCGCTAGCAGTGCGGAAAATTTTGTAACTGATTTCATCTTATTATCACCTTACGCTCAGTTAAAGACAATCGGCATATACAACACGATGCCACCGCTTGCCTCACCAACATGCAGCGTGACCGGCAGGCGCAGTTGTGCAGTGCCTGAATCATTGCTGACAATGACCAATGTAGCTTCATAATCGCCAACGGACAGCGTTGTGGTGTCAAACGTCACCATTATCTGGCCGGCAGCATCAGGATCAATCGTGCTGCTCGTGGGATCGACTGCTAACCAGGCTACATCTTCATAAATTGATGGGCAGTTTTCCAACGGCCGTCCCAAAAACCGGTTTAACCCACTGACATTCCAGTTAAGCAGACCGCCAACACTCCAGATTTGGGCCGGGAAGAAACCGGATGAACAGAAACCAGCGTTATTGGCTGTCGTTGCCACCGGCAGCGGATCACCCAAATCACTCCAGGACGCAGTGGGCCAGTCAGCCAGCGGTAAACGTTCGACTGCACGGGTGGGGTCAAAGAAGGAGCTGCCGTCAGCATCGCCACCAATCGCATATAACGCCTCCGTCGTCATCGCCAGCGCCATGTCGGCACGCGCATTAAGCAGCGACGGCCCACTTTCCCAGGTATCATTTACCAGGTCATAACGTTGGGATGCCGACACATTCACCGTCGGGGAAGCGTCGCCCCAACCACCGACGACATAAAGATAGGGGCCTGCCTGGACATAACCGGGAATCACAACGGCTTCAGGCAGTAATGCCCCTTCCGCTGACCAGGTGTCCGCAGCTATGTCATACACATTCACCTGGTTAGAAGTGCCGCCGGCCCAGAAATCATCATCGCCACCTGCCAGGACAACCTTGCCATCCCAGGCGGCGGCGGCAGCACCCCACACATTGCGCGGTAACGCTGCGCCAACCAGCCAGGTATCTGCGGCGATGTCATAGATATAGAACTGGTTGGTTCCGCCGCCGCCCATCACATAGATACGTCCCTGGTAACAAACGGCCGCTGCGCCTTCCTGCCCTTGGGGAATCGGGGCTAACTCGATCCAGACATTCTGCGCACCATCATAACGCCAAACTTTGTCCGTTATCTGGAATGTGCCGTCTACGCCGGAAATGACATAGAAGCTTTGCGCCTGTTCATCACATTGAGCATGCGCATACCGGATGATCCCGTCAGGGTGATCGGCACCGGCAAACCAGCCGGAATCGGGTGCTGCCGGCATCAAACCAGTCCAGCCGGCTGCAAAACGCACCGATTGTGGGCCGACTGCGGCGGCGGCATGGAAATCGTCCGTGCCTTCAGCCGGACGGCGCAAGTCAGCGGCCAGACCAGCTCGCCCCCCGCTTTCCAAGATGGTGTATGTCAGATCGCCCGCGCCGCTGTTGCTCAGGTTGATTACGGCCGTACTGCTTTCACCCGCCGCTACATGAGCCACCAACGCCGTGGTGTCACTGCTGCCACAAGGCACATTGCGGCGTAAATCGACATTGGCACTTGTTGTTTGCCCAGAACTGATCGTCACGGTATGGGTTTGGCCGACATAGCCCGGCGCAGAAACCGAAACCGTGTAGCTGCCCGGTTCCATCCAGTACCCATACACGCCATCAACGGCCGTCTTTAGCGTCACCATCCCATCAATTGTAACAACGGCTTTATGTAAAGGGCTGCCGGGCACATCACAACGGCCCAGACCACTCACAACACCCGATAGTTTGCCCCAATTGGCAGGCGGATTCACGGTCATCAACACAGACACATTAGCCATGGTGTAAGGCGTGTCATCCACAACCCGGATTTCGGCCAGATAGTCGCCCGGCTGCGTTATCTCCGGCACAGAAGCGTCCAGCGTCACTTCAATCGGCTGGCCGGAAACGGCCGTTACTGTGCCGTTGACCGGCGCGAATGACAGCCAGGCCACGTCTGCCGGCGTGTGATTGTAACCATACAACAACGTGTTCTCCAGTATCAATCCGGCTTGCCAGCCAAAATTATGCGCAATTTCTAACGGCTGGCCAAAAGCAAGCACTGTGCCACGTCCGACTGCGTACTCAATAATGGTTGGCTGCCCGCCTTGCTGTCCATGCGCGATAATCAGCGCCTCTGCAGGCAAATTGCTAAAATGGCCATGACTGGCAAAATCACCTGAAAACGGATCAGGCACATTCAGCACTACGGGATGATCGGGCAGATCAATGTCATTGTAATTTTCAAAGTAAAGGCTGTTCCAATTGACACCGCCGGGCAGTGGCGCTGTTAGCATCCCCCCATTCCAGCCATTATCGGCGGCAAAAAAGTTTAGGAAACCGCCAGCGGCCACATACGCTTCAAATTTGTCCGCCTGGGCTGCATAAGCATCATAAAATGGGGCTGGCTGGTCACCGGAGAAGACGATCATGTGGCAATCATTAAACTCCAATGTGGCAAAGTCAGCAGAACCATAAATCTGGTAGGCGATGCCATTGGCAGCCAGGAAGTTTTCGACATCGGCCACACCCCAGGGATAGTAATCCTGGAAGATGCAGACAAGTTCATCATTGTTGGCTGCTTGTGCGGCAACGGCCGTTTGCAGAACATAGCTGTCGGGCGCAACGGCCGATGTCTGTCCTGCCAACAACTGCGCCGGGTCCGGTAAGGTGGAAACCCGGGCCAGTGTAAAGCCGGTTTCTTTTTCGCGCAGCTCAAATTCGGCTGCGAGACCGCCATTGTTTGCTAACATGAACGTCAATGTTGTGCTGCTGCCCATATCTAACGCTGCCGCAATGGACGGCGGATCAGCCACCAGCAAACCGGCGTCCAGATTAAAGTCCTGCCGCACAACGCCGCCTAAGAGCACATTCACCGATTGAGCATCTGTGGCATATTGGGCTTTGCTTGCACTGAGGGACTGGTCGCCGGCGGGTGAGAAAATGATATAGAAACCATCATCAACGGCCGTATCTGCTGGTGTGGTCTGAGTTAAACTAGATTGGCCGTGATCATTGGTGATGGTGGCCGCGGTGAGAGCAGCGGCTGTATTCAGATCATACACATGTCCCAGCACCAATCCGCCCGACTGGACATCACAAGCTACCGCAGGAGGTGCATCTGTGTAAACCCGAACAGCCACATCATCCACATACAAACCAGGGTAAGTGACAGTGTTATCCGTCTGCAAGCTAAAACGAATGCGGAAATTATTGACCGCATAACTGCTGTCCAGCACCAGGCTGTAGCGATTCCAGGCCGTATCAATCGGCCCGCTCAAAGGGCCAACCATCGTTGTCCACGAGCTGCCGCCATCATTACTCACATCAACGCTAACGGCATCGTAAAGGGTTTCCGTTTGCAGCCACTGCCACCAGGTTAGCAGCAACTCATCTCCAACGGCCCCACTTAAATCGATATCCGGCGAGGTAAGTGTGCTGTTTTCGTCATTGTTGTAGCTGCTGCCCAGGCTGGTCGCCCACGCATTCAGGCCGGAGTAGGCGCTGCCGGGACCACGTGTCGGAACGCCCCATTCCCAAGAACTATTGCTGCCGGCAGCGATAAATCCGCCCGCGTCAGCCTCAAAATCCTGGTTATAGAGGAAAGGCGTATTGGCAACGACACCAACGCCGACATCATCAATATAAAAACCGGGGAAGGTAATGCTGAAATCGCTGCCTAAGCCAAAACGCAGCCGGAAATTGCCAACCGCATAACTGTCATCGAGTAAAACACTTTGTTTTGTCCAGGTGGTGCTGGCATCGCCATCAGTCCAGTAAATAATGTTCCAGGTTGCGCCGCCATCGTTGCTGGCCTCAACACGGCCGTAATCGTATCCCGGCTCAGTTTGCAGCCACTGCCACCAGGAAACGATGAGGGTTTGCCCGCCGTAGGCGCTCAGGTCAATGTCGGGCGAAACGATAAAACCATCCTCATTGTTGCCATAATTGCCGGTGAGATTCGTTGCCCAGACATTGCTGCCGGAAACGGCCGTATGCGGACCACTTGCCGGTAGACCCCATGCCCAACTCGTCAGGCCGCCCTCAATCGTATAACCGCCGTCATCCGCCTCAAAATCTGCAAAGTAAACATAGTCCGGCAAATAACCCGGTGCAGCACAGATCAGCAAGTTGGGTTGCAGCGCAAAATCCTGAGTTTGATCGCCCGTTAAAGCAGATATAAACCGGTTTTGGGTATTGTAGCCGGTCGACCAAGGCGTGACCTGGAAAGTGTAATCAACCCCGGCGGCCAATGATAGGCTGTAAGCGCCGGTCTGTGGATCTGTCCAAACCGCATCCCCCGGATAACCAGCCACATTGATGCGTGCATATAAGGGCCATCCCTGTACGGCATCTGTGATTGTGCCGGAGACCGTATAAAACGGCGCGGGCTGCATGGCAATATCCTGCGTTGTCGTCTGCTCGGAAATCACTTGCACATTGGCAATAGTCTCAGGATAGTAACCATACAATTGGGCGCTCACTGTATATGTGCCGCTAAAAACGAGCATCGAGTACAAACCGGAGGAGTCGGTATCCCGCTTCCAACTCAGATCGGGGGTGAGCTGCGCGGTCACACGTACATCGGTGAGCGGGGCGCCGGTAGAAGTAGCGCTGATCGTACCTGTGAGGGTTCCGGGATCGCCAAACAGCATGGCGGCTTGTACGGCGGCTAGAGCATCTATGGTACCGTAACCCCAATCATTGTTGGGGCCGCTGCTGTAATCACCACCGCAGTTGGAACCTATTTGGTCGCTGAGCGGAACGGCCGTTTGCTGGATGATCATATTCGTCTCAGCCACCAACCCCTGTAAAGCCGGGTTCGCCGACCACATCAGGCCAACCAGACCGGTAACATGCGGCCCGGACATACTGGTGCCTGACCAACCACCTTCATAACCGCCACCAGGTATGCTGGAGCGGATATTTTCACCAGGCGCCATCACATCAGGGATAAAATCTGCAGAGAGAGAAGACGGGCCGCGGCTGCTAAAAAAGCTGATAGTTCCGGGCAAAGCACCGCTGCTGTGGTCAATCGAACCGGTTGTCAACACTTCCCCATAATCGCCGGGTGAACCGAGAGTGCTGCAGCCAGGCCCATCATTGCCGGCCGACACTTCGATCAGGATACCGGCAGCTTGCAGCGCCTCAATTTCAGTTTGCATAAACGTGACCCCGCCACCGCTGTAGCCCCAGGAATTGTTAATCGCATCAGGAGCCAGGTCTGGGCGCGGATTTTGACCGTTCAAATCCCAGGGAGCAAGGTCCCATTCAAAACATTCAGTGGCCATCGCATCATCGCCGGAACCGAAATCATTCAGGTTCTTGCAATGGATCATACGTGCGCCGGGAGCCACACCGATCTGGTTAGAGCCGCCGTCACTGCCCAACATTGTGCCGGTCGTATGCGTGCCGTGACCATTCCCATCCCCAGGGACCGTCGTATAAGTACGCGAGGCGTCCCACCAATTGTAGTTGTGGTCGGCCTCTGTCCCATTCCAACCGCGATATTGGTTAATCAACGCCGGGTGATCCCAATCAATGCCGGTGTCATTACCCGCTAAAACAACACCATCTCCGGTAATGCCCAGACCCCAAACATCATCCGCATTAACGAAGCTGATATTGGGTTC
>JAGRDI010000031.1:26210-33221 GCA_020432765.1 Anaerolineales bacterium
TGCGCACTAAAATTTTGTTGCTGATGTAATAGGGTCGATAAGACACACCCTGTGCATCGAGATACTGGCGCAAATCACGTTGGCCGCTTGCGGCTGTGGCTTGCAGCGCATCAAAGACAAATTGTCCTTTTTCCGCTTTGCTCTTGAGCAAGTACGCCGGACTAAGGTCTGCCTGGGCGGTCAAGTGAATGAAAAAATCAGCCTCGCCCTCTGTACCAGCTGCTTTTAACACCTGCGGATCAATTTTAGCCAGTGCTGTATTTTGATTTGGAGGTAACTCATCTTGAACAGCAGGAACCTGAGCTGCAGCCGTTAAATTGAGCGTGCGATTTAGGCTAACTACCATAATGATTGTTATAAACAGAATCAGTAGAATTAGTTTTTGTCGGAAATTTGCAAACATTATGAATATTCTCCTCGTATGATATGTCGTAACGGGAAAGATCACGGCCGTTCAGTTTAACGTCTGAGCAAGCACCGTGACGCCGATTTCAACCGATAGGATAAATGGGAGTGATGACAAAACACGTGATCGATGCATGATAAAGCTGTGACAATCGTTAGCACGTTTCATTAGCGAAGTCGGATTGGTGGGAGATGTGGATGACGACGATAAAACAGGAGTTGGTCGTTATTAAAGGGGGGATATGTAGTGCAATTGAAAACGGCCGTTATCAGGATGTGTTATTGATCCGGGATAACGGCCGTTTAATCATCAACGCCAGTTAAAAGTAATAGAGTATTTAATCCAGCAGCTATGGCTGAATCAAGTCATAAGTCACCTGCACCTGCACCTGGTAGCTCAACTGGCCTGGCGCAATGCTGTTAATAGAATCAGCAGCCATCTCATACGCGACCCCACCACCCAAGCCGGGCTGCGGAAAAGCCGGCTGGCTAACCACTTCACTGATAATGCGCACATCACCTAAGCCGACACCGCTTAATTCAGCCAGGGATTCGGCTCTTTCGCGGGCATTGGCGATTGCCAGTTCACGCGCTTCTGTTTCCAGTGTGGCTGGTTCAGCTACAGAAAAGTAAACCCCATAGATATTGTTGGCGCCGGCGTCAATAGCGGCTGTCAAAACCTCGCTCACATTGTCTATATTGCGGATAGTGATATTGACCTGATTAGAGACCCGATAACCGGCGATCCCTTCCGGCCCATTATCACCGTAAAATTGTTCCGCCCACAGGCTGTAGTTGCTGGTCTGAATATCTTCCGGGGCGATACCCTGGTCTTTCAAAGCAGTAATGATCGCCTCAATAATTTCTTCGTTATCATTGGTAGCAGCGTTGACATCTTTAGCAAAGATATCGACGCCCACGGTGACATTGGCTCTATCCGGTTGGCCAAAGGTTTCTCCCCTGCCAACGACGGTGATACCGCCATCACTGGTGTTGGCTGCGGGTTCGGATTCGGTAACGGCCGTTGCTCCTGCCGATTCCTTGCTCGTTACTGTACATGCGCTGACTATTAAGCCGCTTAACAGCAGCACCAATAATAAACCGCCCAACCGACTGATTTTATTTGTGTCTGATTTCATTTTGTTGTCTTGTCTCCTTTATTCATGAACCGCCTGTTGGTATCGTTTGCAAGCGATTCAAATTTCATTCTTTACTGCAGAAAACCTCATTTTCATTTATGGTTTCAAGTAGAACGCCGCATCCGGAAAAATAGTTCCCGTTTAAAAAATTCCAGCGGTTAAAACCACAACTACAACTTTGAAATCGATCTTCACCGTCTGGTATTCAGACAGTTTGGCGGTACAATTTGTGGCTCAACTGTGTTTTCCCACTTTGTATCTTCCTCTGGTAAAATAAAAACGCCAGTGTCCAGTGAATAATAAAGAGTCGTTTGTCCGGCATTATCATATCATTGCCAGAACAAGCTGAAGGAGTCCATCACCATAGCGTACAATGTTTGCATCTCCTCGTAGGCCACACCAGCAGCCGGGTCATCGGGTGTGAAAGTGAACATGTAAAGACGGCCGTTATGCAGCATCAACACCTCTTTACTCAAATCCTGCCCCGGCACCTGATCAAACTGGTTGGCCGGTTCACCATCGAGCATGAAGCCAAAGGACCACTGCACATCATAGCCCGGCACGGCCGTTTCAATTTCAGTTTCGTGTGCGGCTGTGATCGCTTCCAGTGAACTAGAACCAGCATCAGTTACCTTGACGGAAAGGCGAGGATGGTTCACGTCTTGAAGGCTGTCAACGTAGAAAACCATCTCATTATCTGCAGCTTCAGCGCTAATCTCAAGAATTTTGTAATCTGCGGGCAGCAGCAAACAGTAGCCAGCTATCTCGTTGGTGAATATAGTTGAATTGGCGACCGGATCGGGACATTCAGGGCCTGCTTGTCGTGGTATACCTGCTGTTTGGGGAATGAACTGCAACGAAGAAGTCATCATCTCATACAGCGCCTCGGCCTGCTCGCCTACCACGCCATAGTCATTACCAATACGGGCAACCATGAGATCAATCACAGTATCATTGTGGATGGTAAACACGCGCCGGTTACTATCTTGACCGGGCAGGTTGTCCAGCATGACAGCCGGTTCGCCATCAAGCATGATGGACTGTGGCTGGGTATCAGGAAAGGCGTAGTCGGCCAGACGCTGCCTGGTAAGGTCGTCAAGTGAACGGCCGTTAGCCGCTTCAAAGTTGATCGATGCTGACGGCGCTTGCGTGTTCAGTGGAGACTGAACATATAGCCCAAATGCATCCTCTGACCCTTGGGAAGCATCATACTCAGCAGGATAGAGAAAGCAAATACCCTGCGCGGCGTCGATTAACTGCTCCGTGCCGGACGAGGCTTGAGGGCAATCAGCTATGGCTGCTGTCGCATCGAATACCGATTCGTCCCGGACTGCCGTGTTGCAGGCGGCCAAAACTGACAGCGTGAATAACAAGAATAATAAGAGGATCAACGGTCTGCGGTTCAAAAATTTTCGCCCCATGTTTATAACATCTCCAATTTTCAGGTAAATCCTCTGGGAGATTTATGTACCTCCCGGGGATTCCTGTGAAGCTATTCTTCCGGTGTCAATTGGCCGGAATCGGCTGCCAATAACCATGTATTGCCGTCTTTGTCCTTGAGACGCACTTGAGCCTGCGCGGGATCGGGCCAATCCAAAATGGCGAACTGGCGGTCATTTTGTTCGATAAAGGTAACGGCCGTTAACCCATTCCTCATCACATCCACCCGTACAATGCTGTGGGTCCGGTCGGCGCTGCAAGGATTGTGGGCCACGACCAGCAAGAAAAAGGAACCATCAGGTGACCAGAGGATGTTGCCCGATTGGGCATCACCCGTGCCTGTTGTGACGGCCACGCTTTGCTCTTTGCCGGTGGCAACGTCGCGCAAGAACACAACCACATCTTGCTCATTAAACTGGGTGTAGGCAACTTGCGTACCATCAGGAGAAAGGGCCAGATTATTGGTCAGGCCGGTGTCCAGCAAAAGGTCAGTACGGCCATTGGTTACGTCGAGCTGGTGCAAATCCATGCCGTTATTGAAGATCATGCAGCCGTCGAATGAGGTGAGGTTGCTGTAGTATAGGTAACGGCCGTCATCCGACCATCCTTGAATCGTAGGATAAACATATCCCAACCCGTGGCCACGCCATTCATCAATGGGTGTCCAGACAGCACTGCCATTTGTGACACTAAGCGTGGTGTAGAATTTACTTTCCCCTGCAACGATGGTCGGTTCCGATTGCGCGACTGTGGCTTGCCAAAGGCCGTCGGGAGAATCTACCGTCTGCACAATGGTAAGTGACTGGGGCGGCTCGGCCGGATTTGCTGCTGCCGGGTTTTCGATTGGCTGCGTGTAAGTGCTGTCCGCTGTCACCCAGCAGCTGCCGACCGTATCATCGGGACAGATAATCCGCCACCAACCTGAAGCAGAATCTTGCCCGGTAACTTTAGCTATCTGGCCATCAAAAATGATGCCGATTTGTTGATAGGTTAGGCCGGGGCCGTCGTACATGGGCACATCTTGCACAGCCAGCACGAACTCGACTGATGTTTCATCCACGCCATTGGATTCGGACAGGGCAAGTAAATCATCCAGAGGCGTTACGCCTAGCTGCCAACTGCCAGCCGGCAGATCCAACTTGAACGTTTCGCCAGAGGTCAAATCGTAAAGGCGCGGGCCATCGTTGAGGCCAAAAACAACTTGGTTTTCGTTGGCCCAGTACGGCTCTTTACCTTGCCCATCGATGAGGGTTTGGCTGCTGCCATCAGGAGCAAGGAGCCAGATGCCGGAGCCTTCTGGTCCATTGGCCCACACTTCCAGGAGCAGCCACTTCCCATCCGGACTCCACATGGGCGAGGGGATGAGCGCGCCAAACCGGGCCGGATCCCAATCGAAGAGAGTAACGGCCGTTTTCGCTTCCACATCAAAGACCTGCACCACAGTTCGTTCACCGGCAAAACTCAGCCAGGCGATTTTGTTGGGATCGGGTGACCAGGCCGGGTTGCCGATGGGGTTGCCCGTGTTACCGGCGTAAGCGGTCTGGTCAAAAATTTGCAAGCCGCTGTCGGGGTGGTAGTGACGGCCGGTAGTGATGTCATCCGAGCCGGCCGGGAAAACGTCAAAAGCTGCCCAATTGTAATCGGAAAGCAAAGCCGGGCGGCCGCCGGAAAGGCGGCTCTCATCCAGAATTTGCAGATGGCCGCTGTTAATGTCGAGCGTAGAGATATGACCGTTGTTGGGCCCTTCAGCCTCGCCGGGATCCAGCCATACGCCTGTGAAAAGTGTGTCGCTGTCTCCCCAAAGCAGATAACCGGAAAGGGTCACACCGGCGGCAAGCTGCTGTTGATCGCCGGTGGCATTGTTGATCAGCCACAGCTCTTGGGCATCGTTCAAATAGGCAATGTAACGGCCGTCTGGCGACACCATGAGATTGGGTATACTTGCAGTTGCGGCATCAGCGATCTGGCGGTGGGAGCCATCGGTCTGCACCTGGTAGATGCCTTCGCCCCAGACGATGTAGATGAGGCCCACGGGGGCGGCGATCAGGTCCAAATTGGCATCGGCGAAACGGCCGTTAGTGTACAGAAAAGCATTCCAGCTATAAGCACCATCTTTTTCAATTACAAACAAAATCGCGTCATCAGCGGCCGATTGTCCCCAGCCGCTGCTGTGCAGCGCAGCCACCATGTTCGTCTCCGGGCCAAACATAGTCGCCGGAGGTTGGCCGATTAACTGCGTGATTTCAGCATCACTCAATCCCGTAAACTGCACGGCTAACGGCGCAGGCAGCGTGCCATTTTGGAATTCTGCAATCATTTGATCAGGTGTATACAAGCGCCATTCAGAACGCCAGCCGCCCACCGCAACCGGATCACTCATCAGCGCTTGCATTTCGGCGTAATTTTGCGTGGTAGCGGCCGTTTCTAACTGCACAATAAATGCCTCTAAATCACCTGTTTGCGGTTCAGCCACAACAGACATTTCAGTGGCAGCAGGTTCTTTGGTTTCTACGAGTGCTGTAGGAGCGCCAGCCATTGGCGCCGGGTCGGTCACTTCGACTTGTTCATTCTCAACGGCCGTACATGCGACCAATACCAATGCAATCACAAAATACAAATACCATAATTTACGATTTTTCATTTTATTAATCCAAAGTATAAGACAGCGATTGAAATGTCGATACGCGAGCACTTCGTGGACAGTGTCTAAAATCAGTAACATACAGAAGCATGCAGCTGCCAAAATAGTTGCTTCATAATTCAGATTTATTGATATTCAAGAAAAACGACTCACCTTCCAGATAATCAATGGCTGTAACTGATACAGTCTCTCGCTTACGCTCCCACAAATGCCCACGTTGAAAAACGAGATATTTGATTTCACCTGTTTGAGAATCGATAACAAACGCTTCAAATTGACCCACATGCCCATTTTGGGCTTCAATTTGTACTTGTCGGCCAATCACTGTTTCACCCAAAAGTGTGTTGTATTTGCTGACAGGTACATGTATCCCAGTCTGGTCACTATTGGTAGTTAGAGATAAAAAAACATTCTCCATAAACTCAGGGTCAAGCGCTGGCCTCTCGATGAAATACGTCTCCACAAGAGGCAGCAAGTTATTAAGTTCATCTGCAGCGCAGGTAAGCCAAACCCCCTCATTCGTAACGCTGCTTATGCAAGAACGCGGTACCAGCCGTTCATCCCGTTTAGCAATACTTGGCAGCCTGGCAGGTTTGACAACCAGTTTGGTAAGCTGCCAGCTTGTTAACTGCACAATAAGAGCAAGGATATGCCCACAATATGTGTTATCACAATAAACGGCCATATCTAAACCGATATAACTCATTCCCTTCTCTTTCTTCTCAAGCATGCCAGTTAGTATAGAGAAAAGGAATGACAAAGGTTGTGATACGGCCGTGACAAAGCTGTGATCAATTGCGCTGCCAAAATTCTTTTTATAGAACATTTGTTTTATAATAAAAGATATTGTATAATCAACCAAATGAGAAAGCTAATCCACTCTATGATGGTTTCCCTTTATGGTTTTGTCGCCAGACCCAACGGCGATCTGGATTGGATCATTGTTGATGAGGAGCTGCATGATTACTAATTCGATTTACGTAGAAGAGAAAATATGAAAATGGAACAAACAGCACCTAAAAATATCGACGACTATATTGCAGGATTCCCGGATGATGTTCAAGTGATTCTGCAAAAGATTAGAATGACAATTAAAAAGGCGGCCCCAAACGCGGAAGAGACAATCAAGTACCAAATGCCAACCTTCACGCTGCAAGGCAATTTGGTTCATTTTGGCGCTTTCAAAAAGCATATCGGATTTTACCCCGTGCCCACAGGTATTGAGGCATTCAAGGATGAGTTATCTGTTTATGAGGGCGGCAAAGGTTCGGTAAAGTTTCCCCTAGATAAGCCCATGCCATACGACCTCATCAGCAAAATTGTGCAGTTTAGGGTGCAAGAAAACTTGAAAAACGCAGAGGCAAAAAAGAAGAAAAAGTAAAGGAT
>JAGRDI010000031.1:33296-33811 GCA_020432765.1 Anaerolineales bacterium
GTGGTAGAAACTTGACAAATCTGAAGAACAACACAATAAATGCTTTCTGTACGCGATTGGTCGAATCAAGTTTTGCGCCCCAACTCCCTTCATGCTGGATGAGTTGGATCCAGACGATGCTCAAGAAAACATCCCATGGCTAATAAACGACTTCCCATTGAAAAAATCCTGACCTTACTTATGACTAGTCCACAAACTGCTGCCGAGCTAACGGCCGTATTAACACCAACGCAATTGCGCACGGCTCCCGGCGAAGGCGAATGGTCTGCCACGCAAGTACTGGCCCATCTGCGCTCTTGCGCGGCCTTGACGGGGGCTGGCAGGCCACTCGAACGAACCGTGCAGTTTTATGCCCAGTGGCTTGCCGAACATGAACGCTCACACCTCAAGCAGTTTAAGCAGATTGTGAAAGCGATGAGGGAGTAAGAACACGATGCAGATGGACAAAACTGAACGATTTAAGCGTCAAAATAGAATCTCAGGATCACATTTTCTACGTCTATGAAACGTGTCAT
>JAGRDI010000031.1:33819-35548 GCA_020432765.1 Anaerolineales bacterium
TTTTTTATATAAAGGAGTTATTGATGAAGAAATCTGAACTTCTACAATGGTTGCAGGAAGAGTATCGGCAATGGAAAGCATTTCTCGACCAGATTGGCCCAGAACGCATGGACCAACCTGGCGTGGCTGGTCATTGGTCAATCAAAGATATCGTCGCTCACATGACTGACTGGCAGCCCATGCTAATTACCCGATTACAGGCTGCACAACGCGGCGAGCCAGAACCG
This sequence comes from Anaerolineales bacterium, assembly GCA_020432765.1. Lineage (GTDB taxonomy): Bacteria > Chloroflexota > Anaerolineae > Promineifilales > Promineifilaceae > JAACFF01. Next base: position 34,047 of record JAGRDI010000031.1, read on the forward strand.
CCCCCACCCTGGCCAGTGCATCTACAAACCGACGATGAAATCAATGAATGGATCTATGAGGCCAATCACGGCCGCTCGGTACGCGACGTTCTGGATGAATCGCATCGTGTATTTCAGCAGTTCCTTGCAGTCATCGAAGACTTGCCCGATGACATCCTGATCGAGTCAACGAACCACGTTATACAGTTTGGCAGTCAACGTTTCAGCGCTAGTGAATTCTTTGACCATTTCCATGATGACCATGAGCCAGACATACGCGCCTGGTTAGCGCGAACCGAGAACGAATAAAACCACATAATAAAGAGACGACCTACGTGGCACGCACCACGATAAATGAAACCCGTAACGCGATTTGGTAAATCGCGTATCGAATAACCAATTCAATTTACACAGAGATAAATCATGAATGATACAATGGAGAAGGATATGCAGTTGACTACATGGCCAAAGGGAATCAGCGCAATTACTTTGTTTGTTGAAGACATGGAGGCCGCAAAGGAATTCTATCAGACAATCTTTGGACTCCCGGTATTCTTTGAAGATGATGCCTCAGCCGTGTTCAAATTCAGCAACACGCTGATAAATCTGCTGAAAACCACAGCCGCGCCGGCACTCATTGAACCGGCGTCCGTGGCCAGCCGTGAAGCGGGTCATCGCTTTGTGTTCACAATTGACGTTGACGATGTGGATGCCATGTACGTCCAACTGCTTGAGCATGGCGTCAAGTTCTTAAATGGCCCAATGGATCGGCCCTGGGGTATTCGAACTGCCAGTTTTGTTGATCCAGGTGGCCATATCTGGGAGATTGCGAAATAAGGGGTGTTTCGGTTTAGGAAATTGTTGAGCAGAGTGCAATATTTTGACCGTTTCCAATCCCACAAACTGTGAAGGTAACGGCCGTTGCCGGCAAGGAGGTTTATTCCAGGCGATGGAAAATACACAATACGACATTTATCTGGAAATTGGACAGAAGAAACTGTTTGCAGCGGCCGTTGAGTGGCCGGGATGGTGCCGCAGCGGACGAGATGAAGCGTCGGCCATGCAGGCCCTGCTTGAGGCTGGCCCGCGTTATGCCCGCCTGCTGCATGGCACCAATCTGGCATTCACCGCTTCCCTAAGTACCGAGAATTTTCGCATTATTGAGCGCGTTGAGGGCAATGCCACCACCGATTTTGGTGCACCGGACAAACTCATTGCCAGAGACAGCCAACCATTTGGCCCCGGCGAGTTAGAACGGGTGCAAACGTTATTGCAAGCTTACTGGCAGGCGTTTGATGCTGTGGTGGAAACGGCCGTTGGCAAAGAACTACGCAAGGGTCCACGCGGTGGCGGCCGTGATCTGATGGGAATTGTTGCGCATGTCATGGGAGCGGATGCCAGCTATTTGAGGACATTGGGCTGGAAATTTGTCGAGGTTAAAGGTGAAAACATTAAGCAGAGTCTGACACGATTGCGTAAGGAAATTCTAAACGGGCTTGATGCGGCCGCCGTTGACCTGCTGC
>JAGRDI010000032.1 GCA_020432765.1 Anaerolineales bacterium
CAAAGTATGAATTTTGGACGTGGTATATGTTTACTCCTGTTGCGCAGTTGCCAAAGGCGATTCAAACTCACAATAAATCTTACCTTCGCCAAGTGTTACATACGTCTTCACCCACCCTAGCCTTGCTGGCGGTTCTTCGATTACAGCAGAGCCAGGTTTTACTCTTGCCAGATAATTCGTAATGTAACTGATTCCATCATCATCTTCTAGCAAGCGAAACCATTCCATCGCTTCTATCAGTGCCTCCCGCGCCTCTTCAAAGTGGTCTTGGTTTAGGTGCAAATAGGTTAACCCGACTAAACTGTGCGCGAGGCCTATTGCGTAGCCAGCCTCCCGGCTAATGGCTGAAGCGTGTTGCATTGCGGACAATGCTTGTTCGTTGTCGCCAGCGTTACTAAACATGGTTGCCATTTCATGGTACACTCGTGAAAGCAAAAATTTGTCGTTGGCTAATTCAGCATATCTCAAAGTCTGCTGGTAGGTACCCAAAGCACCTTGATGCTGACCCATCTGACGAAGCGCATGCGCCTTGCCATACAGTGACAAACTTTGACGCTTATGATCTTGCTGTGCCCAACTCTTTTGCAGCGATTCATCGTAAAATGCCACGGCACGATGTGGACTATTCAGTCCACGATGAATTTCAGCTAGATTGTGCAGTGCGCTGGCTTCTCCCTCGATGTCGCCAATCAGGCGGTGTAAATGCAACGCTTTCCTGCCATACTCCAGGGCTAGGCTGTACTCAGCCGACAACCAATATGCAAATCCCATTTCTCTTAAAACACGTGCCTCTCCCAATTTGTCATTGGATTGGCGAAAAAGTAACAAGGCTTCTTCCGCCGCTCGTTTTGACTGTTGCGGGTTTCCTGTTTCACTCAAATAGCCAGCACGACGAACCCACACTTGCGCCAGGCAGTCGGAATCATTCATCGCAGTAGCCAACGTAAATAATTCTTCTATATCTGCCGCCTGCCTGCTTCGACGACCCAGCTGCGACATCAAATTTTCGTGCGTAAGCAGCAGATCAAAACGCAAACTGGCTTTGTCCTGTGCATAGTATGCTTGAAAAGCTAAAGCTCGCGAGATAAGATTCACTGCATCTGATAGGGCAAATAACTGCTCAGCTTGTGTGGCGGCTTGTTTAAGATAAGTCAGGCATCTTAAATCGCCTGCTTGCTCGAAGTGAAACGCAATTTCATCGCTGACGCTTTGTGGGTGACTGGGATATTGGTCGATCAAAGCTTCTGCTGTGCGCCGATGGAGTGCCTGACGGTGGATGCGTCGTAAATTTTCATACGTCACCTGACGAACAAAATCATGGTGGAACCCAATCCAGATATCATTATCGTCAATTTGCTCTACCAGAAACGCATGATCAAAAAGACATTCCAAGTCCTGTAGGATCGCTGCTTCCGATTGACCACTGACATGGCGCAGCAGTCTCAAGCCAACAGGTCGGCCAATAACGGCAGCGGTAGCTAATACGCTGCGGGCTTGCTCGCCCAAGCCTGCCAATCGCATGTTGACAAGTTCGACAATTCGGGGTGGGATCGGTATTTCCAATTCTGACAAAAGCAAATCCATATTGTTGGTCTCACGTAAATAGCGCATTGTCTCCAGGAACATAAAGCGATTGCCCTGGCAATGCTCCATCAGACGATTTACTGCGCTAGGAGAAACAGAAATGTTCAACCAAGTCAACAAAGATTCAATATCTTCGCGTAACAGAGGTGACATCGATACAGTTGGATAGCGATCACTTGCAAAAGATCGCTTCAGTATAATATCGACATGGATCGCTTCTGAACGGACTGTGCCAAGGATAAAAACAGGGTAGCTAGTGCATTGGCGTGCTGCGTAGTGCAGCAGATCCAATGATGCGGCGTCGCTCCAATGTAAGTCATCGAAAAATAGCACAATGGGCGTATCTGCTGCCAAATGTATTAACCCCTGAACAATGCCTTGTACAAAACGAAGGTGTGCTTCAGCCGAATCTAGACTAAAATCTTCAAACCTTCCTGTATGCAGCCCAGGGACAAGTTGGGCCATCTGTTGCCGCCAGATTGGAGCAAGGTCATTCAGTTTGCTATGTATCGCCGGTGATTTCAATGCTGACAATGCCTCAGACCAGATCGCGTACGGTATGCCTATCTGTGCTTCATATGCACGGCCGTTCAAAAAAAGGAAGGGATGTGTCTGGTTGGTTCGTCTACAAAACTCAAGCACCAACTCCGTCTTACCACTGCCTGCTTCCCCGCTGATCAAAGCTAGACTCATCTTACCTGAAATTGCGTCGGTAAAATAGTGGCTAAGTTGATCAAGTTCCTCATGGCAACCCTGAAAGGGAAAACTCCTTGCTGGGGGTGGAATAGGGATCGATGTTGACACCTGAGCTGGTGCTTGCCTGGAAACTAATTGTTCGTAAAGTTTTTTTGTTTCTTCAGATGGTTCAATACCCAATTCACGTTGTAGAATGGAATGGCAGCTCTGGAACTGCCGCTTGACTGAAGCGATTTCGTCATTGGCGGCGAATGCACGCATGAGTCTTTGATGGGCATTTTCATTCAAAGGGTCCAATATCACTAACTGCCGGCCGAATCGAATCGCCTCATCTCGATCGCCACCATCCAGGTGTTCATCAACTAGAACTTGCACCAAAGTAATCAACCGCTGGTGAAGTCGATCTCTTTCGTGATACAACCACTCTTCAAATGCAGGGCTGTCGTCGAACGATAGACCTTCTAGAAACGGTCCTTGAAACAGGGCGACAGCTTCCTGACCTTTGCCAGATGCCGCTAACTTATCAAAGGTCAAATAGTCAACAAATAGTCTTTTTGTTGGCTTGAAAATGACCGTCTGCGCATCGACAATCAAGCAGCTATCTGCCAGTTCTCCAAGCGCATGACGCAGTGAATACAGCGCCTGTCGCAAACTTTGCCGCGCTTTGCTATCTGTTACATTGCTCCACAATAATGTGGCCAACTTTTCACGACTGTGTGGCATATATGGACTGCATACAAGATAGGCGAATAGTGCCAACACTTTGCCAGAATGGAGGCGTTTCCGCTTGCTGCTGTTGATAAAACGCGGTGGTCCAAAGGCGTGAAACCTTGCTGATTCTAGCTCTGTGATCATCAAATAGAAAAATCCTTGACGTTTTCGTGACGCCTGTTTTGTATCCTGACGGTATGATTATATCCAGGTAAATACAAAAAACAGAAACTACTTGGAGGAAACAAATGACATCTTTAGTTACAGCAGTTACCCATTCACAGCTCATAGGCATCTCCGGTCGTGCCATTGCATCAGCCAGAGGCCACCATTTTGTGGTGGATTCTCCCTTAACGCTTGGCGGTCCCAATGAAGAAATTAACCCGATCGATATTTTGCTAAGTGCGCTGTCAACTTGTGCTACGTTTTTGTGTGAATCGGCGGCGTCTGAAGCGAATATTCCACTTAACAGTGTATCTGTGGATGTGGCTGGCGATTTTGATCCGCGTGGTATTTGTGGTGAGCCAGTCGAATCTGGCATTCAAGCGCTGCGTGTTCGATTGGGACTTTCCGGGCCAACAGAAGAACAGGCTCAATTTCTGGCTGACGCCTTTCGGCAGCGCTGTCCTGTGTACGGCACACTGTCGAAGGCTGTTCCGATTAATGTCGAGGTCATTTTGCAGCACAAAACGATTTAACGTTGCGTTCAATAACATTGTAACGAACATCAAGAGAGACAAATCATGAAATCGAGAACAGTATGGATCACCATAATTGGTAGCAGCATTTTTTTCACCGGCCTGCTGCTGTCAATTGCTTTACTGCCCTTATCGGCTCAAGAGAATCATATTGAAGATGCAAAGGCGCTGCCGGTCGCAAATGCGGGCAGCATCACCATCGTCAAAGATGCCGATCCCGCAGACGGCACGGCGTTTCACTTTCAGACCAACTTGCTGCCCCCACAGACCTTCGTCACCCGATGGGGCAAAAACAATGGCGATGGACAGGCCGGTACCCTTGAGGGTGAATTTAGAGACCCAACAAATGTTGCGGTTGACAATGCCGGCAATGTTTTCGTCGCAGACTATTACCACAGTCGTATTCAGAAGTTTGACAGTGAGGGTAACTTTTTACGGATGTGGGGCTTTGGGGTTGACGACGGTACAGCAGAATTCCAAATCTGTACATCCGGCTGCCAGCCAGGATTATTGAGTAATGAGAGTGGGGGTTTCTGGAATGTGAACGGGGTGGCAGTTGATGCTGATGGTAATGTCTATACAACTGATATAACCAACCACATTCAAAAATTTGATAATGACGGTAACTTTCAGATCAAATGGGGCACCATGGGTAGCGGGGACGGACAGCTTAATGGGCCGTTTGATATTGTTGTGGACGATGCCGGAAACGTCTATGTGGCAGAGTTTTTAAATCATCGTATTCAAAAGTTTAACAGCTCTGGTGCCTTTCTAAGCACCTGGGGGTTTGGTGTCCAGGATGGATCGCTTACCTATCAAATCTGTACGTCTGGCTGCCAGGCTGGCATCCCTGGCAATGGGGATGGACAGTTTAACCAGCCAACTGGCATTACGCTAGACAAAGCCGGGGACATCTATACGACCGAAGGTAATAACCACCGCATCCAGAAATTTGATAGCGACGGCAATTTTCTGCTCAAGTGGGGCAGTCAAGGCAGTGGCGATGGGCAGCTTTATAGCCCGCAAGATCTGGCTGTTGATAGTGCCGGCCATGTTTATGTGTCCGATAACAACCACCGCATTCAGAAATTTGATAACAACGGCAATTTCCTGCATGTATGGGATGGCGGACTGGGGATTAATGGGCAGTTTTACTATCCTGACGGTGTGGCAATTGACCAGGCAGGCAATCTCTATGTGGCTGAATATCGCCGCAATCGTATCCAAAAATTTGTTATTGATCCATTCGCTTTATATGACGGCGGTGTTTTCAGTAACACCATTACTTTCAACAACCTGCTCGCCGGTACATACCACTTTACCGAGACTTTGTCGGCCGGGTGGACTTTGGAAGATATTCAGTGCAGTGGGGGCAGCACGGTCACAAACCCGGCCAACCGGCATGTGGAGATCGATTTTTCTGTGAGCGATACCGTAATCTGTACGTTTGTAAATAAAGGCAATTCAATAACCATCACGAAAGCTGCCACGCCGGCGGACGGCACTAACTTTGCCTTCCAAACCGATCTCCTTCCCCCGCTAACTTTTCGGCAAAACTGGGGTCAAAGCAGCCTGGGAGCAGGGTTTTACAATATCGCCGGTTTAGCCATCAACGGCTTTGACAACATTTATGTCGGTCGTCGCGTCCAGTCCTATATCCAGAAGTTTGACAGCAATCGAAACTATTTGCTCAGGTGGGGTGTGTACGGTTACGAAGAGGAGGGACAGTTTGACAGACTAAACGGCGTTGCCGTTGCCCCCAACGGTTTTGTGTATGCACTGGATGAGTATCGTCACCGCGTCCAGAAATTTGATAATAACGGCGCTTTCATTCTGGGCTGGGGCATTGGCGGATTTAGCGAAGGACAATTTCAATTTCCCGAGGGGATAGCGGTTGATGATGCCGGCAATGTTTATGTTTCCGATACGGACAACGCACGGGTCCAGAAGTTTGACAGCAATGGCAATTTTCTCCGCATGTGGGGCTGGGGAGTGGCGATGAATCCGCCCGCTTTTGAAATTTGTACATCCAATTGCTATAACGGGGAGCCTGGCAGTGGGAACGGGCAATTTGATCATGCCACAGGCATCACGACTGATAGCAATGGTAATGTTTACGTGGCCGACACGGGCAACAAGCGTATTCAGAAATTCGACAGCGATGGGAATTATTTACTGCAGTGGGGCAGCGCCGGCAGCGGTGATGGGCAGTTTAGTTCTCCGATAGGCATTATTGTGGACAGTGTTGGTAATGTTTATGTAGCCGATTATGCTCGTATTCAAAAGTTTGATAGTAACGGCAATTTCTTGCTCAAATGGGGTAATTATGGCAGCGGTAACGGTGAGTTTGACAACTCTAAATACCTGGCTGTAGACAGCGCCGATAATATCTATGTCGCCGACGTCGGTAATAACCGCATTCAGCAATTTGACAGCAGCGGCAATTTCCTGAATACGTGGAATACCCCAAACAATGATGAAGACGGCATATTGTCAGCGCCTCTCGGTGTGAGCACGGACAGCCAGGAAAACGTTTACGTGGTTGATGCCGGTAATGACCGCATTCAAAAATTTGACAGGCAGGGAAACTTTGTATTGAAGTGGGGCAGTGGGGGCAGTGGTGATGGTCAGTTTACCAACCCCGCGTATATTGCCATTGACAGTGCCGACAATGTTTATGTGACTGATCCTGGCCTCGATCGCATTCAAAAGTTTGACAGCAACGGCAATTTCTTGCTCAAGTGGGATGTGCCTGGATACCCTTACGGTGTTGCCATAGACAGTATGGATAATATCTACGTCGTTAACAATACATTTTATCAAATCGAGAAGTTTGATAGTAATGGCAACTTTATACGGGCGTGGGGCGGCTCTGGTGTGGGAGATGGGCAATTTAGCAGTCCGCAAGACATTGCCATCGACAGTGCTGACAATGTTTATGTGACCGATTCTGGCCTCGATCGCATTCAAAAGTTTGACGGCAACGGCAATTTTTTGCTCAAGTGGAACAGTTCTAACCTTGGTGACAGTTGGGTTCAGGGCATCACCATTGACGCAGTTGACAATGTTTACGTGACTGATCTGTGGGGTGATCGCATTCAGAAGTTTGACAGCCATGGTAATTTTCTGCACAAATGGCGCCGTATTGGTCATGGGGACGGCCAATTTTCCTACCCCATGGGAATTGCGGCGGATGGTGTGGGTCATGTCTATGTGACTGATATTCGTGGCGACCGTATCCAGCAATTTGCCACCAATGTATTTGCCCTGGATGCGGCTGTGCCTGATGATGGGGATACTGTTAGTGACACCATCACCTTCTCTGGCGGCCTCTCCGGTACGATGCAATTCACCGAGACCGTATCCACAGATTGGTTGTTGTCCAGTATTGTTTGTAACGGAGGCATGACAACGACCGACTTGGCTAACCGCAGTGTCAGTGTCACCCCGGCGGATAACGACGCGGTCACGTGTACGTTTGACAACCATGCGTTTCGGCTGGCAATTGACGCATTTTCAAATAGTACACTGCAGCTTATGTGGGGCGATACGGCCACAAACTGCGTTTATGATGTGCATGAGAATACAGCCCCTTACTTCATGCTGCCAGGCACAATGATTTACCCGGCCGTGAATTCACCACTGCCCCTGCCCCAGTTAGGTGATGTCAATACAAATTATTTCTATCGCCTTAAAGCTGTTTGTGATTTGGGTGCGGCTGCGTATCAATCAAACGAAGGTGGTGAATTTGATTTCACCATTGTGCCAGGGAGTTAGGGATGACAATTTATTAATTACGACGATAAGAACCTTACTCAACTGCCCAGATAAGCGGCAACAATGTGGGAATCTGTGCGCAAGGAAC
>JAGRDI010000033.1:0-9589 GCA_020432765.1 Anaerolineales bacterium
GCAATGATTGCCAATATCGTGATGATAACGAGCCAGATCAGCGCGCCCGCTGGCGTGAATTGGTAAACCAACTGCTGGTTGAGTGCCAGTGATAATCCTTGGGTAGTGAAGAAGTAGGCTGCCGGAATGCTGAGCGGCAGGGCGACCAGCCAGCTAATTAAACCCAGCAGCATCCCTTCACCCACAAATAAACGAATCACTTGCCAGGATGAAGCGCCAATCGCACGCATCACACCAATCTCGCGGCGGCGTTCCAACACACTGAGTGAAAGAATACCGCTGAGACCCACGCCGCCGACCAGCGCAATCACAACCGCCATGACACCTAACAAATTCAGGATAATCGCAAATCCTTCGCCGGCATTGGCCGTGATTTCGGCAATTGTGTTGGCACCAAAGGTGCTGGATGGTGAGACGCTAATGCCACGAGTTTCGAGTGCTTGTTCCAGGTTGGTGGCAACGGCCGTTTGCACATCTGCTGCCGTGTCATTTGTTTGTATCCATACCGTATTCGCCAAACCGTAGTAACGCCATTCTTGCTGCACGGTTGCGAGTGGTAAATGTACTGACGTGTTGGTGGCCGGGTCGAAGTTGATGCCCACGATTTCTGCGTTGAGCATACGGCCGTTGTTATTCTCTATTGTGATCTCATCCCCCAGCTGCCACCCTTTGTTATCACTGACAGCTTTGCTGACCACCACAGCATTTGTATCATCAGGACGCAGCCAGCGCCCTGCTTCAATTTCAGGTTTGTATAGTTCAGTTGTTGGTGGTTGGGCAAATACGGTCACACGGGCGTCGGTGACATCGCTATCGGTTTGACTCATAGGACGTGCGCTGGCCTGTAAAACCAACCAGGACTCGATAGTTGTAGTCTCTGCAACCGATGCCGCAGTGGCTTCAAGTTCTTGGCTGCGGGCCGTTTCTTGTAAAGCGAATGTCACCTGGTAGTTATGGATTTTGGCTAATTTATTGCCGAATGTGTATTGGGTGGCGTCATTGACACCAATAACCATCATGAAAATCATGCCCGCCACAATTAGAGCAACTTCGATGATGATGACGCGGCTGCGATTGCGGAAAGTATTACCGATGGTCAATAAAATGGTGTAGGGAATATTGACGGCTTTGGCGACGGCACGGTCTACGAAACCGACTGCGCCGGTTATGCCGTAGGAGCTGATCGCTTCACGCACGGTAATTTTCATGCCGGCACGCAGCGGGACCAGCGCAGCAATGAGCGGTGCGGCCAAACAGATCGCAATTTGCACCAAAATAGCATTGTAATCAACGCCGAAGGTCAAATTTTCCATGTTCAAGAATTGGCCAAATAAGGCTTGTAGGCCATTGGCCGCGACCGCGCCGATTGGAATGGAGATGGCGACGGCGAGGATGCCGTAGCTGATGACCAGGATCAAATAGCTCCAGACGACCTGCAATGAATCGGCGCCAATCGCTTTCATCACGCCAATCTGACTAACCTGCTGCGAGACAATCGCACTGATGCTGTTATAGACTAGAAAAATGCCTAAAACAACGACAATGAAGCCGAGTAAGCCGAGTAAGAGAAACAAAGCGTTTAGGATGGCTTGTGCGGCGGGCACTTCCGGTGGTGTGATGCGATCTTGGAAGGGGAAGGAGACACCTACGGAATCCACACCAATGTCTTCGAAGTAATCTTGGATTAATAAGTCGGCTGCTTCGGCGCGTGCCTGGTCAAATTCGACATCGCGCAGCTGCACAAGATTATAGGTGTCGCGTCCAGTAATTCTGCTGAAGGTACGGCCGTCTACATAAAATATTTCGCCGAAAGAAGGCGCAGGGCCTACTAAATCCATGGTTGCCACAACCGGCAAGGTGCGTACTGTCTCACCAAAACGCAGTTCTACTATGTCGCCTTCAGCGACACCGCTCACACCTACAGAGATTTGTCCGATACCAACTGTATTGCGTCCCGGCCATTCGCCGCTTACCAGGCGATCGAGCGCCATTTTTTGGGTGGTGTAATCTTCACGGCCGTTTAATACTCCCGTTTGCCATTCTTCATCACCAACGACACGCCATTCGATGCCTGTCGTTTGTAGACCTTCGACTTCAGCCACGCCATCAAAACGTTCGATTCTTTCTAATTGGTCTTTAGTCAGGGGGGGATTGACACTCAATTTGATGTGGGGCGGTTCTGCCGCCAATGATCCTTCGACTACGGAATCAGCGATTAAATTGCGGCCGCCAATCACCAGGCCAATGCCGATTGCACCCAAAGCAATCACCAACACAACTTGCAGTGTGCGTGTTTTATCTTGCCATAAGTCGAACCAAACTTTGTTTATTAGAGTGAACATAGCTGTTTACCGATGTGCGACTGCCATGCCGAGGCCATTCACGCTGCCATTGAGCATGGGAGTCATGTGCACTTTTTGGATTTTTTGTGATGGGACGCTTATTTTAGCGGTTTGACGTATATCTTGAGAGACACGGCCGTTGACGATCTCAATTTGGCGCGGAATCAAACCGGCCAATTGTTTATCATGCGTCACCATCAACAAGGTTTTGCCTTGTTCTTCGACGAGGCGAATAAAGATGTCGAATACTTGCCGTGCCGTTTTGGCATCCAGATTGCCTGTCGGTTCGTCGGCCACGAGCAAGGGCGGGTTGGTAGCCAGGGCGCGGGCGATGGCGGCACGCTGCTGCTGGCCGCCGGAAACCATGCTGGGGAGTTTGTGGGCCTGGTCAGCGAGGCCGACCAGTTCGAGGAGATGCATGGCGCGTTGTGTGCGTTGTGAACGGCCGTATTTGCCCGCAAACTCCATCGGCAGCGCCACATTTTGTAAGAGGCTCAGGGAAGGCAGCATTTGGAAAAATTGGAAGATGATGCCCACTTCCTCGCCGCGCCATTTAGCGAGTTGATTTTCGCTCATTGCATGGACCGGCTGGCCGGTGACAATGACCTCGCCGCTGGTCGGCCGGTCAATGCCGGTGACCATATTGAGCAAGGTCGATTTACCATTTCCGGATGGTCCCACGATGGAAACAAACTCGCCCGCGTGAATGTCCAACGAGATACCGTGCAATATCGTCACCTCGCCATCCCCTGTCGGAAATGCTTTCACGATATTTTTTAATTCAACGATCGGTTGGTTGTTCCCATTAAATGTGCTGCTGTTATTCGTTTTACGCTTGCCGTTTCCGTTCCAAAAAGCCATTTTTACCTCTGAGAATCAATTAAATAGTGAATATGAAGCATAGTATAAACAACTGTTTATAATTTGTCAAGTATTTGTTCATATAATTATGGACATCTATTAACACGGACGGAAAAGAATGGATGAGGCTGTTTATGCGCAATTCTTTTTGCTAAAATTGTGTTTAGCTTATGACGATGCATCTAAAGGCTGCTGCCGTAAACTTCAAATTGACGGGCGAATTTATGGAAGCTGTGTCTTATGGGTTGGGCCATATCAACAGCACTTATCTGGTCAGGTGTCGTCAAGTTGACGGCACGGTGCAGAAATATATTTTGCAGTGCATCAATCAGCAGGTTTTTCGCGAGCCGGAAAAGGTGATCACAAATATCGTGCGTGTCACACAGCATCTGCGTGAAAAAATTATAACGGCGGGCGGTGACCCTTTACGTGAGACAATCACGCTGCTCCCAACACACAACGGCCGTTTCTTCCACCAAACCCAGGATGGAAAATATTGGCGTATGATGCTATTTATCGAGGGCGCTGCAGCCTGTCAACACGCACCCAGTTTGGATCACACATATGCGGTAGGTCTGGCATACGGCCGTTTCCAACAAATGCTGGCGGATTTTCCCGTTGACCAACTGCATGCAACGATTCCTGATTTTCATCATACAGGTAAACGTTTGGCAGATTTTGAAACGGCCGTCGTTCAAGACATCGCCGGACGTGTGCAAACCGTCCAGACAGAAATTGATTTTCTGTTCAACCGTGCTGCAGGGGTCGCTATCCTCACAGATTTACAAGCCGCTGGCGAACTCCCTTTGCGTATCACCCACAACGACACCAAATGTGACAATGTACTGATTGACACCCAAACTGGCAAAGGATTGTGTGTTATCGACTTGGATACCGTCATGCCCGGGATCGCGCTGTTTGATTTTGCCGATGCTGTGCGCTCCGGCACTAACAGTGCGGCCGAAGATGAACCTGACCTGACAAAAATCTATTTCGATCTGGCGATTTTCGAGCGGCTGGCCCATGGTTTTCTGGATGCCACACGTCATTTCTTAACTTCACTTGAAATCGATTATCTCGTTTTTGCGTCGCGTCTGATCACCTATGAACAGGCGCTGCGTTTTCTTACCGATTACTTGCATGGGGATATTTATTATAAAATCCGGCATCCTCAGCATAATCTAGACCGCTGCCGCACCCAAATTAAGCTGCTCAGCGAAATGGAAGCCGCCGCCGACCAAATGGAGGCGATTATCACTGCGTACCGCTAACAACGCTTGTTGAATGGCAAGTTGGCAAACTTGACCTCAAATAGTAAAGAGTAGAAAAAATTTACAGGTGCAGCCTGTTACTTGAGTTGGTGGTGTATCGGGAAGTATAATATAGCATACGGAGATTTATTCGTATGCTGTAATCAGGAAGGAGCAAGCCGTGAAAATAAATAGAAGTATTGACTATGTGTGTACAGTGATCGTGTTGATATGGTTATTGTTGGCAGCCAGCTTGCCGCAGCAGGTAGAAGCAGCCGATGCCAAATGGAAAGCACAATATTGGAATAATCGTACCCTGTCCGGCAGCCCCACGCTGACTCGTGAATCGGATGCCATCAACTATGATTGGGGGGATGGCTCGCCGGATCCCAATATTGACAAAGATGCATTTTCGGTACGTTGGACACGCACAGTCTATTTCCCGACAACCGGCAACTATAACTTCACCGCCACGATGGATGATGGGATGCGTGTGTGGGTGGATGGCACATTGTTGATCGATTCGTGGACCGACAGCCAGGTGCATTCCATTAGCAGCGATACCTGGTTAAATGCAGGTGACCATGATGTAAAAGTGGAATATTATGAGGCAGGTGGCAAGGCGGTGGCTAAAATGTCTTGGGTACCTATGTCTGGCCCGCCACCAACGCCCATTGAACGTTGGCGCGGCGAATACTATCCATATCAGAATTTGACTGCGCCCCCAGCCTTTATCCGCGAAGACAATGATATCAATTTTAATTGGGGCTTAAATGCGCCTGGAGCCAATATGCCTGCTGATCATTTCTCAGTACGCTGGACGCGTTATGTTACTTTGAATCCGGGACAGGTGCGTTTTTCAGCAACGGTGGATGATGGTGTGCGTTTGTGGGTGAATGGCAATTTGCTCATTGATCAATGGCATGACAACCAAAATATCACCTACACGGCCGTTGCTGTTGTCCCGGGTGGTTCAATTCCGATTGTGATGGAGTATTATGAAAATTATGGCGAGGCTATTGCGCGTTTGAATTATGAGTGGATTGGCCCGGTAGATGGGGGTAATGTTGTACCTACGATACCCCCACCAACGACAATGCCGCCAACCGGCATAGAGGCTCCACCTGATGGCCCGTATGGTGTGGTGACTGCGGCTGCTTTGAATGTACGCTCGACGCCTGAAATTGGCGATAATGTGATTACGGCCGTTCCTTATGGCACGCTCCTGGAGTTAATCGGCCGTAATGGTGGTTGGCTAAAAGTACGTTTACCTGATGGCAGCGAAGGCTGGGTTGGTTCCAGTTATATTGTCACCACGTATCCTCTCTCCAATTTGTCTGTGCTTGATTTGTAAGTATATTTAGGTAGCCGCGGTTGGAAATCGCATTCAATTTAAGGTCCTGCTGGTTCGAAAACTGCCTTTAAGGCCGGAATGGCTGCCGGGTCTGCCAGCAGCCAACGCGCCAACTCATCATGGGTTTGAGAGCTGCGCCATTCACGGTAGACAGAACGGCCGTCTAAATCCCGAAAAAACAAGGCTACCACTAGCGGCGTTGTCTCACCAACCGGATATGCATAATAAACCGTTGTCAAAATACCCGGCAGTGAACCGCCTTTGTACCCCAAATTGCTAAACTTGGCCTGATTATCAGGAAAACGCATAGGCCATTCCATGTAGCGTCGGGTAATAAAACTTGCGTCAGGGTCGCTTAAGCCATTGAGTGCGATTTGCGCCATCAAGCCCGCATACTCAGCTGCACTGCCGTGGGCATTGAGATTTTGACTGAAAAAACGCTGGGTTTGGCCTGTGGGTCGTTTAGTTTCTTGTCGCCAGGCAATGGCTGTATCCCGAAAGTCGCCATCACCTGCAAAAGCCTCCGTCAAGGCCATCACCTCGCGGCCATAGCTGGCGGGATTATCAATATAAGCTTGCACAGCGCTATAATCATTGTCTACGGTGCGTGTGTGGTTGCCCATCGCCAGAAATTGACCCACAAACGGGCAGGGGGCGGTTTGGCTGGGGAGATTGAGGGCAACGGCCGTATTCTCAATCGTGTCTTGCCCCAATAACATATGCAAATAATCCGTCGCTGCATTGTCACTGAACTCTATCATCATACCCGGCACTTCATCTAATAAGATCGTGGCGGGTTGTCCAAAGAGACGGCCGTTGGCTTCCAAACCCGCAACTGCATCCGTATGGGCGCCTAAATCTGTCGTGGGCAGATAATATGCCTCGATTTCTTCTAGTGTAACCGTAATCAATGGGTCGAGTTCGCCGGCCGCAACTGCTTCGGCATAAGCAATTAAGTCGATTACCTTTACAACCGAAGCCAATGGCATAGGCACATCAGCGTTCAAATAAGCCCCGTTCGCCTCTTGCCCTACCTGATATACCGCTAAACCCACTGATCCCGGATGCGCTAAAATATAGTCAAGCGCCTCCCGCGCTTCCACAGGGACAATCGCTTGCAAATTCGCTAATGCCACCGGATCGGGGTCTAATGAATCGACTAGGGACACATCATGTGCAGGCAAAAGTGGTAAAACTTGCCCGCAATCAACCAATGGCTCAGGTAACAATGCGGTTGGTGTTGGTAATGCAGTGGCAATGATTGTCGGAGTTGCCGTTGGCATTATATCCTGGGTGGCTGTCGGCAAAGGTGTGTTTGTCGGAAGAGGCGTGTTTGTTACGGACAATAAATCTGCTGTGACTTGTGTGGCATTGGCAATCTCGTTCTCATTTGACGCATTAGAACACGCACCTAAAAACGTTGCCAATAAACTGGCAAAAACCAAAACAAGCAAACCCTTAAATTCGTTCTTTCCCCAAACCTGTGCTGAGCTTGTCGAAGCATTCGTTGTACTCATTCGCACAATTATATCCTTGTTGCCCAATCAAAAAACTGAAGCTGGATAAACTCTAACGCTTGCCAACCCCTTTACATTCGGGGTAAAGTTCGACCATGCCGATTTTAACTATCACCGATTTGGGTCACTCTTTTGGGGCCGAGGATATATTTAGCGACATCAACCTGATGCTTAAGCGCAAAGAGCGCGTGGGTCTGGTAGGCCCAAATGGTGTTGGCAAAACAACGTTGCTGTTGATTTTGGCCGGGCTGCTTGAATCCACTAGTGGCACTGTGCAGCGCAGTTACGAGCTGACAATAGGCTATTTACGCCAGGAGGCGGTGCTTACATTTACGGGTCAAAACAATACAGTCTTTGAGGAGATGTTGACTGTTTTCACCGCGTTGACCCAGTTTGAAACCCAGTTACGTGAGATGGAAACGGCAATGACGGCTGGCGATTTGTCCCAAGAGTTGTTTGAACGTTACGGCCGTATTCAAGAACAATACGAAATCGCGGGCGGTTATGAATATCAAGTAAATATAAAACGTGTACTGCAGGGGCTTGGCTTTCCTGCGGAACAATGGCAAACACCGCTCACACACCTCAGCGGTGGCCAAAAAACGCGTGTGTTGTTGGGTCGTTTGCTGCTCGAAAAACCAGATTTGTTGATCCTCGATGAACCGACCAATCATCTTGACATAACCGCAATTGAATGGCTTGAACATACCCTGCGTCAGTGGCCAGGCGCGTTGATCATCGTCAGCCATGACCGTTATTTTATAGACAAAATTGTCAATCATGTGTGGGAATTGAATACGGATGGTTTGCGCAGTTTTCGGGGGAATTACAGCAGTTATGTCAAGCAGCGCCGGGCACTTCTTGAACGTGAAATGCACCTCTTCACGGCCGAAAAAGAACGCATGACCGCCGAGCTTGAATTCATTCGTAAACATATCGCTGGTGGTAAAACCGACATCGCCAAAGGTAAACTCAAACGTCTTACACGCGATATTGTGCTGCTGGAAGACGTGGGTGTCAGTGGTATTGAAGGCAGAAGTTGGCTAGAAATTGGGGAACGTGTGCGTACGTTTAGCGCCAACGAAGCTGCACGCCGCATCCATGCGCTGCAGCCGCCTCATACTGGTCCACCGCAGCTCAAAATCCGCTTGCAAGCAGATGAGCGCAGTGCGCGAAGTGTACTGCGCAGCAAACAGTTACAAATCGGTTATACCGATGTGCCATTATTCACAACGGGTGCCATCCAACTGGATCGGTATGATTGCGCCGCGCTGATTGGCCCTAATGGCTGCGGCAAAAGCACCTTGCTGCGCACGATTTTGGGTGAGGTGCCTTCTATTTCTGGTTCGCTGAAATTTGGAGATAGTGTGGTTGTGGGGTATTTTGCACAGGCGCATGAGCAGCTCAATCCAGAAAATCAAGTGCTAGATGAACTGCTCGAGCATAAGCCGATGTCATTGGAAGATGCACGCAATTATTTGGCGCAGTATCTGTTCCGTGGCGATGATGTTTTTAAGCAGATTAATATGCTCAGCGGCGGTGAGCGCGGCCGTTTGGCATTGGCTTTGCTGGCGGCAGATGGGGCCAACTTTTTGCTGCTTGATGAACCGACCAACCATTTGGACATTCCTTCACAAGAGGTGCTTCAATCTGTTTTGGAAGGGTTTGACGGCACGATTTTACTGGTTTCGCATGATCGCTATTTGGCTAGTCGTCTGGCCAACCAGATTTGGGAAATTGAAAACGGCCGTATGCAAACTTTCAAAGGCAGCTACGAAGATTATATTCGTTGGCACGATCAGGAAACAGAAACGCTGCTTTCTGTTGACGTGGATTCCGATTGGACGGCCGATTTGCCGCCAGCTCCACCGATTGGCAAAAAAGCACAGCGCGAGCAGCAGCACCGGCGTTATGTGTTGCAAAACGCCATTGACGACCTCGAATTTCAACTGCATCAATTAGAATTTGAACTAAACCGAGCCAATGGAATTGGTGATGCTAAGCAGGTTGAAAGGCTAGATGAGGAAATAACGGCCGTTCAAACCGAACTAAAAACATTACACAGCGAATTTGACCAACTCTAAAATCACCCGTTGACAACCAACCTGCAAATATTATATTATTTTAATAGATTTCGCTTAAAACCTTCCGTGATCCCTGTATTTTGTTTAGTTTTTCGGAGTCTGGCGAATTCTGGACTTGTCAGCTTTCTACCATGAGTGGAACGTGAGCAAATTGATCATAAAACCTGACAAGTCTCCTCTG
>JAGRDI010000033.1:9596-21265 GCA_020432765.1 Anaerolineales bacterium
AAATAAAAAACGCCAGTGTCCAATAGTTTTTACAACAAGGCTGTTGGAGAAGGAAGAATGGGACACTGATTTCACAGATAAAAGGCAAAAATCAGTGCAAATCTGTGTCAATCAGTGGCCTGAAAGACAAATCCGACTTCTTTGCTAAGTAGCTAGGATGATTCCAATGTGCAGGATGGTTTAATGTGGAAAATTTTAATTTTGAAGCAGTTGTAATTGGTACCGGATTTGGGGGTGCGATAACCAGTTGTCGTTTGAGCAAAAAGTGGCCGGATGGCCAAGTACTCATTTTGGAACGCGGCAAACGTTATCCCATGGCCTCATTCCTGCGATCACCGCATGACACAATTAAAAACCTCTGGAATGTCGCCGATGAAAAGCGTGTGCCCATGCAGCCATTAAACAAGCAGCAGGGTGGCAATACCTTGGGCGTTTTCGATTTGCGTACCTACAAAAAAATGGACGCTCTGATTGCGGCGGGTTTTGGTGGCGGCTCCTTGATTTATTCGAATGTCTTTATGCCGCCACCAGACGAGATTTTTGACGAGCGCTGGCCGGATTCCTGCAAAAAAGGGCAGTTAGCACCCTATTATCAGGTTGCTAAGGAAGTGCTGGGTGCCAGACCTGTGCCACAAAACAGCGATCCCCGCCGTGAAATTATTCGCACTGGTTGGTTTCAAGATGTCGCCGATGAATTAGGGCGCAAATCTGAACTCACCGATATTAATGTCTTTTTTGGCAATGATTTCGAACGGCCGTTAGAGATTGGTGTACAAGCAAAAAATCGATATGGGGCGATCCAAACCTCTTGTACCTATTGCGCTGAATGTAATATCGGCTGTAATACACATTCAAAAAATACACTGGATTTGAACTACCTTTTTGTGGCTGAGCAGCGTTACCATGCCAAAGTGTTGACCGAACATCGCGCAGAAGGCATTGTGCCTTTGGATGCAAATGGCATGGATGATCCAGCGGAAAACGGCCGTTTCGGCTATCGTGTCTATTATCAGGATTTAAACAACCAGGTTGATCGCACGGCATTGACTGGATTACCGTCCGTGACAACCCGGCGTGTTGTCGTTTCTGCGGGCTGCCTGGGAACAACGGAATTGCTGCTGCGCTGCCGGGATGTGTACCAGACTCTACCTGCTATTAGCCAGAAACTCGGCTATGCTGCATCGGGAAATGGCGACTTTTTAGGCTTTGCGATTGAGGGTAAACGGCCGATCAATCCCACTTATGGACCAGTCATTACCCAACGCACAGATTTCAACCTGTTCGAGAATTTTGATCACCAGCGTGCCTTTTTGTTGGAAGATGGTGGGTATGCACCGCTTTTGGCTTGGGGTGTGGAAGGATTTAAGCCGCGTTTTATGTTTTTAGGTTCAATCAAACGCTTTATTAAAAGTTTTATCAATCGTTGGCTGCGCGGCAACAGCATGGGCAGTTTTGGCTATGCAATTGCCGATATGCTTGGCGGTGAGATGTCTACTAATTCAACCTGGTTGCAGTTTATGGGGGTGGATGCAGGTGACGGCCGTTTCTATCTAAACGCGCATAATGAAGTCGAAATCGACTGGCCACAAGAGTCAAGCATGCCGCTTTATCAAGAAATTTTGAAGACGATTAAAGCCGTCGGAGAAGTTGTCGATGCGAAATATGCAGTGCCAATCGCCACCTGGGGAAAACCGCTCAACAAAAATTTGACCGTGCATTTGTTAGGTGGTTGTATTATCGGCACCGACGCAGAGAGTGGCGTGACGGATGCGACTCCAGAGCATTTCGGGCAAGTTTTTGGGTATTCGGGGCTATATGTTGCTGATGGATCGATCGTGCCTACAGCTGTGGGTGCAAACCCATGTGCCACCATTTCAGCAATGTCAGAAATGGTGGCGCATGGGATTACTGGGCTTGACGGGTCGTTCCCAGATGCAGCACTTTGATCTTATGTGTCCAGTCGACCACGCAGCAATCCCAAGGGGAGTGGTGCTGGTTGAGAACAGTTGCTTTCGATGGCGAGTTGTTGACCGGCTTTGCTGGAATCAAGCAACGCTTCCATGATGTCGAGCACATGATAGGCCATCTCACCATTTGCGCGATGGGCACGGCCGCTGCGTATGGCCGTTGCCATATCTGCCACACCAATGCCGCGTAGAACCTGATCCGTGTGGGTCAGCGGTATCGGCTGCCAACCGTCATCGCCGGGACGGCGCAAACGCACCTGCCCACCAAAAATATTGGGGTCTGGTACACTTAAACTACCAGCGGAGCCATATATTTCGATGCGCGGTACCTCACTCGCCCAGACATCAAAACTGGTAATCATTGTGCCGACTGCGCCATTGTCGAAATTGAGCAGGCTGCTGACATGTGTGGGTGTATGAACCGGGATGCGTTCGCCGAACTTGGCTGCGCTGGTAGCAGTGCGTTCGGCAAATGAAATCGTGGCGGCGGCGAAAACCGAATCAATTGGCCCCATCAGTGATATTAAAGTCGTCAAGTAGTAAGGCCCCATGTCAAAAAGCGGGCCTGCACCGGGTTGGTAAAAGAAAACCGGATTTGGATGCCAGCTTTCTGGCCCATGACTCATCATAAAAGCGGTTGCAGCTACCGGTTGCCCAATCCAGCCATCGTCAATGAGTTTGCGGCAGGTTTGCAGACCACCGCCTAGGAATGTGTCGGGTGCACAACCAACACGTACACCGGCTGCTTTTGCGGCAGTCAATACTTTTTGGCCGTCAGCGCGTAAGGTAGCTAATGGTTTTTCACTGTAGACATGTTTGCCTGCTGCAATAACGTCTAAATTCACGGCTGCATGTACTTCAGGAATTGTCAGATTGATCACGATCTCGATTTCAGGATCAGCCAACAATTCTGCCACGCTGTAAGCGGTTAGATCATGTTTGTCAGCGAGATCAAGTGCTTTTTGCAGATCGATATCTGCACAGGCCATTAAATCCAGAATTTCAAAACGGCCGCAACCTTCCACATATTGATTGCTGATATTGCCACAGCCGATGATGCCAACTTTTACTTTTTCCATATTTTTAATTCCTTTGTGGTTTATCAAGCAATCAACGGTCAGCTTTTCAGCTAATCAGCAAAGTTGGCTGACAGGTTGATGGGCCGACCAGTTGATCGCTTAAATTATTTCAGGATTGTTTTTAGATATGCGTGGCTTTCGGTAACGGCCGTTAACATATCAGTTCCGCAGCGATCCAATTCCACAATCAGCCAATCTGTATTGTCGCCACCAGCAGCGATGATCGCTGGAATATCGACCACGCCTTGTCCGGCGGCAACCATATCACCATCGCGAGTGGCGGGTCCATCTTTGATATGAAGCAAGGGAGCTTGCTTGCCAAATTCAGCGACAACAGCGGCGGGATTCTGCCCGGCAACTTGTATCCAGTAGGTGTCAAGTTCAAATTGGATGCTGGGGTCTAGATGCTCGCGCAAAATGTCGATGGCCAGACGGCCGTTTACCGTGCCGAACTCAAAATCATGATTATGGATGAACAAAGTCAACCCGTTGGCCTGTGCGATTTTATTAGCTGCATTGAAGTTGTCTGCATTTTGTTTGATGCTGTCAACAGTTGCATAAGTTTCAGGCGGCAGCCAGGCAGAGACCAGTCGCTTTGTGCCTAAATGCGCCATCAGGTCAAGAACTTCTGCTTCTTTATCGCCCAAAGGCAGCGGTGCATGCGCACTGACAATGGTCAATCCCAGGTTGTGAAACAACTCGGCTGCCGCTTGGGGAGTGATGCCAGGAAAACCGGCCGTTTCCACACCTGTATAACCGGCAGCAGCGACATAGTTTATTGTGGCGGTGAAATCTTGTGCCAGGCTTTCACGCACCGTATACAATTGTAATGCGATTGGTTTACTCATTTCTTTTCTATTGTTACCTCCGAATAGGGCGAAGCTGCATCCAACAAAGCGGATGCGTTTTCGCGTAAATATTGATCAAAAAACGCCACAATATAAGCGTTTTGAATCTTCAAACTGTCATGGCTGTTGATGCTGCCGGATAACCCTAGTTGGGGTGTGAAGGGCGAAAACAGAGCCAGATCGGAAAAGTCGTAATGTTCACTGCCTGCCAATGCAAGCAGATAACCATCCTGGGGCAAATTGTCGAAAATGTTTTCCCCCAAAGCTGCATTTTCTGGTCCAAGCCATACAGGTGTGTTGATAAACATGAATGGCTGGGTTGGACCGTTTGTCAAGACGCTGTCGTCAACTGGCAGTACCCAACTATCCAACCCAATACCAGCCTGACAGCGCTCATCTTGCATGCAAAACTGTACCGTCGTGCCACCGCCGGTTGAATGTCCAAAAACACCGACTTTGGAGAGATCGACACGGCCGTTTAGCCAACCACCATCTTCCGCATTAAAGTTTGCCATTTCAGCTAACAAAAATGCAATATCATCTGCCCACACGTTGACCAACTGGTTGCCGTCCGCTGGATTTGCGTCGTTACCATTAAAAACTCGCTTTTCGTCATAGAGAATCACACGTCCGTCTGGGAAAACCGTCAGCGCATTGCCATAGGTATGATCGAGCGCGGCCACAAGAAAACCGTGGCTGGCCAATTCCCGCGCCGCCGTTGTGTTTTGCATGCGAATGCCAGTTAGTCCGTGTGAAAAAATTATCACGGGCAAGCTTTCATCTAAAACCGGTGCATTTTGAATCATGTCCAGATCAGTCAGGTTGATGTGATCGAATAAAAAAGATGGCAGATTAAAACGCTCTGCGAGTACCGGCCCCGCCACATTCAAACTATCCAGGTAAAGGGCGTCTTCACCTTTGGCATCTGCTGTGGTTGGATACCAAAATTGGGCCATGAGTTCGCGCTTGTCGTCGGGATCGGCCGTATAGATTTCAGGGCGGTTTTCATCGACGAGATACAAGCTGGTTGTGCCGACCGGGTGCGGACCGGTCATTGGCGGCAGTTTAGCTACTGGAATCGCTATGGGTAGGAATAGGGCAACGGCCGCACATAACAAACCGAACAGCGCGGCCACAAATGCCAAACCGCGGCGCGTAGGTGCTTCGGGATGGCGCAGTCCGTGAACAGCTAGTACCAAAGAAATCAATACGAGTAGATAGGCAGGCAGCATTTGCCAACGATAGCCTTCAGTGACAAGATGTAGTATGGTGAAACTAAAAGCCACGATTGGCAGCCAATTTAGCCATCTAGGACGTGGTTTTGTGGTCAGACCCCATATCAAAAAAGGAATCGTTGTCAGGATGAGCAGTAGTTCAAATGGGCGCATAAGGTTTGTTTAGTTGGCAAGCTGGATGATCCGGCCACTTTGGGCAGATTGCAAGACAGCTGCGATGATTTCTAATTGTAAAAGGACATCTTGCGGCGGGACAGGGCTACGGCCGTTGCCCAACAAGGCCGCATAAACACCTTCATAGAACTGCGCATAGTTACCATTTTGGGTGGGTATGATTTCGAAAGGCTTTGTTGTTGTTTTAAGCTGACCCCATTGATCTGGCGGTTCCGTTCCGAAGTTGGCCCTTCCTGGCAGATCGCCAGCCACAAGCCGTTTTTCCTGTGGATCGAGACCAAACTTTTCAAAAGCTCCCAGTGCACCGCGGACATGAAAACGGGGCATGGGGAAGGGGTTGAGCTGGTCTACTTCGAGCAGAACTTGTAAGCCGTTGTGATAGTGCAAATGAATCTGAAAGGCATCGTCACTGTTGCTGCCAGGGCGAAGGGTTTTCACCTGTGCATAGATGCTTTCAGGTTTGCCAAACAAACAAATGACTTGGTCGATGAGATGGGGTCCCAGGTCAAATAAAACACCGTTCATTTTATGCGCTGTTACTTTCCAGCCAGCACGTTGTTTGGGTTGCGGCCGGTATTTGGGCCAGCGGCTGGCAAAGTAATGGATGTCGCCTAAGTCACCCGATTGGATGATTTGCTGCACAGTCAGAAAATCGCCGTCCCACCGCCGGTTTTGGAAAGGGATCAAGAGGCGCTGCGCGTTTTGGGCTTGCTGCAAGAGGGCTTGGCATTGAACGGCCGTTTCTGCAACCGGCTTCTCGACGACGACATGTTTACCAGCAGCTAAGGCGGCTTCTGCTTGTTCGACATGGCGTTGATTGGGCGAAGCAATCACGACGAGATCGATGCTTGAATCTGAGAAAATGGCATCTGGTGTGGAAACGGCCGTTGTCTCTGGAAAAAGCGCTATATCCACCGGACGGCTGGTAACAACTTTACTTAGTTCTAGACCTGGATGCTGCTGAATAAAAGGGGCATGAAAATAACGCCCCGCTAATCCCCAGCCAATCAAACCGAACCGAAATGTTTTGCCTTGCGCCAATGTTTCTCCATCTTTTTTACTGGACACGGGCGTTTTTATTTTACCAGAGGAGACATGTCAGGTTTTATGATCAAGTTGTTCACCCGCTACTCGTGGTAGAAACCTGACATGTCTAAAATTCGCCAGACTCCAGTTTTTATCTGTGTCATCAAATCTTCTGTGTTGCGATCAAGCATACTCTTTTGTGGCAATCATATGGCTGCCGCTTCTTTGTATAAAGGTAAAAATCGCACCCAAACCAAAAAGTATCACAATGAACGCTATCACAGTGCCGACAATTGGAATTGCTGCCAAAATTTCATAGATTAAGGCACCAATCACAACAGCCCAATAAGGATTGGGATTTTCGCTTTTGCTGAAGCGTGCCATGAGCCGTTTACCACCAAAATAAGTAACAACGACTTTGCTGATAGTTAAGAATGTTACCAAAAAGAGCGCGACTGTAAATGCTAATGCCGTTCCGCCTAAGGCAGCGATCTGCGTGACCAAAGTGCCCAAAGTGAGAATGCCGCCAACCAATAAGGCAGTTATGAAAAGGGCGCCAAGTGCAATGAAGACAAACAACGGAAATAAAATCATGGTGAGACAGCCCCAGCCGGCACTTGGGAAAAATCGTGTGCCTAAAATTGTGTCTGTCCCTTGCATAAAGGCGGGCCAAAAACGAATCAAGAGTGCCCCAACCAGGATCAATGCTAGAAATTCACCTAACCGTGGCAAGCTGACATCTGTCACTTGCTGGGTAAATGTTCTTGCTGGTGCAGGCGTCGTGCCAATCTCAATGTTTTCTTCACCGCCAATATCGGCCGTTGGGCCAGTCGTGTATCCAGGTGGCTCAAGCGTCACGGCGGGCATCCCGGGTACGAAGGGTGGTGGTGCAGTAACTGAACCTGATGGATCAGCGACAGTGCCGCTGACATCGCCGCCAACTGAGCCATTGATGACAAGTGTACTAGATTCAGTAACTACATCATCTGCCACATCACCATTGACAATTGTCTGTTGGCTGCCCGTATACAGACTGCGGCCAATTTCAGAACCTTTTTCCGTTTTGATTTGGTAGCCGCCGGCAAAAACATTACGTCCTATTGTGGCGTCCTGACCAATTGTCACCAGGTAGCCGCCCGCGTAAACGGTACCATTGACAGGCCCGTTGACGAGGATTGATTGTCCGCTGGCAGCGATACTACCTTCGACAGTGCCGTTGATAATAATATCACTGGCGGTTGTAATTAAATCACCTTTCACGGTGCCATTCATTTCAACGTGATTGCTGAAAATGATCAGATCATCGTCGATGACTTCACTGCTTGCAATAACGACACGATCCCCTTCACGGATTTCAGCCGCCGAGGTTGCTGGAACTGCCACAAAAAGCAGCAGAATTGTGAATAACAACCACACTTTTGAACGAGATAGGATTTTCATTTTTCCTCCTAAAAAACGAACTACAGAGAACACGGAGATTTTTTGAGATGTCTGTATTCTTTGTGATTCAATCCTTAACTTCTTGAAAAAAGGCGTCTTGTTGAACAAGATCGACTTTGTTGAATTTTAGAGTGAGTTTGCTGTCTAACGGCCGTTTCCCTTTCTGGGGCATACGCGTTTCTAAATCAAGTTCGGGAATGAGCACACTATCACGCCGCCCGCGCCTATCAATGATAACTCCTTCCCCTAGCCAGTCTGGATTTTGAGTGAGATAGACGAGTGTCCAATGACGAACGGATTGGCGTTCAGCCCAGCGCACATCGCCAGAAAGGGCTGCGGCAGCGCCCACGCGATCCATTAATTCCTGACTGTCCAAAAGAGGTTCACCTTTTAAATGGGCACGTAGCTGCTGATGCGCTACCAGATCAAGGTAGCGGCGCAGTGGACTCGTGGTTTGCACATAAACATCCATGCCCAGGCCGGCGTGTATGCCGGGTGTGCTGCCTTGGCGACTGGGCTGCATCGTGCGCCGCAGGGCGAAATGTTCGGAGAGCGTTGCTGCAGGTGGCATTGGTTCTGTGGGGGGATCTTGTACAGTGTAGGGGATGGGAATTTGGTTGACAAGCGCATAACGTCCGACAGCTTCACCGGTCATTAGCATGGCATCACGCACGAGACTACGGCTTTGTAATTGAAGCAACGGCCGTATTGTCACCTTGCCTTCTGCATCCACACGAATTTTTATTTCGGGCAAATCAATATCAATAGCTCCATTTTTAGCACGCCGCTGCGCATAAATTTGAGCCATTGCCCCCATCTCACGTAGAGGTGAACTTTCAAGCTGCTCTTCCGCTTCCTGGTAGCTCAAACGCGTAACTTTTACCCAACTGGGAACTACCTCAACCAGTTCAACCTCACCCGCTGCTGAAAGCTCAAGATTAAAAGAAAGTGCCGGTGATATAGGGTTTAATCCCAGCGCCAGGATTTGTGTCGCCGCAGGTGGCAGCATGTGAACTGTGCCTTCGGGCAGATAAAGGTTTGCACCGCGTGCGCGTGCCTCTAAGTCGGCGAGGCTGTCAGGCGTGATCAAGGCAGCCACATCGGCGATATGTACCCACAAACGGCCGTTTTCCAAACTAATTGCATCATCGGGGTCTTGATTGCCGGCATCATCAATTGCTAAAGCAGTTAGATGGGTTAAATCACGGCGCTCTTCATCAGGTAGTGCGGGTAAATCACCAGCTGCGGATTTCATCGACAGTCCCGCACGACTCGGATAGGGATTATTACTTTGATCCCAATACCCGCATTTAAGCAGCAGCGCATGTGCTTTTTCGGGTGTCTCTTTTTTACCGAGCGCACGCAAGACCTGGCTTTTTTCATGTGTACCTTGGGCGACAGCGACGACATCTTGCAGGAAACGGCCGTCTTCTGCAGCAAATTCCCCTGCACGCATACGATCCAAAAATTGCTCCCATGCCAACGCTTCGGCGCTTTTAGCGTCGCGCTTTGATTGGATTTCCGCCACCTGTTCCTCTGTGTGTACTTGGATCAGTTCTGGTGTGCCACTGAAATAAAGACCATCAGCTACCAACTGCCAGGCGGCCCATGCTGTTTGCGGTGTAAAAGCATCAAAAGCTAATTCAGCCAGCTCTGGCAAAGCGGTTTCTTCGCCGGCCAGCAGCTCCCATGCAGTTTCGACATCGCCGTCAACGGATGTAAGTGTGGTAAGGTTTTGCAGCGGACCGGGATGCAGCAGGGTGACATCTTTGGGACGCACACGTAATTTACGGCCGTTGCCAGGATCAATCTCCAACTTTTTGGAATCCCACTGTGTAACAACTGCCGGGCGTTCCTTATATAAAACCAGACTTTTAGACTTAAGCTTACTGATAGACATATACCCTATTGTAAGCGGTTTACTGAAAAAATGTACTGTAATCCGCATAAAGTTTGACACATCGGCGCAAAATCGCCACAATTCTAGGCTAATTTCGGGACAAGGCGACCGGTTATTTAAGAACTGGACACTGGCGTTATTTTTTTACCAGAGGAGACGTGTCAGGTTTTATGATCAATTTGTTCACATGCTGCTCGTAGTAGAAACCTGACATGTCTAGAATTCGCCAGGCTCCAGTTAAGAAGTAGACCAAAAATTGCTGCGAATTGCACTAACTGCACGAGTTAAGAACTTGTTTTGTGTCAATCGTGACGAAAATTTGATTACCTTTGCCCCATAAACTGGATGGAAACCATGAACAACCCGCAAACAATTCCCGGTTTTCGCGATGTGCCGCGTACCGGGGTGATCTATGTAATGCACCAAGCGCGTCAGCGCGGCTTTGCCTACGATAACCCTGAATGGGCAAATTTAGGGCAAGGCGCACCCGAAATCGGCCCTTTGCCCGGCAGCCCCCCCCGTATCAATCAGTTAAGCATCAATCCCAATCATCATGAATATGGCCCCATTACCGGACAAATCCCGCTGCGCCAAAAAGTAGCCGACTTATACAATACACTTTACCGCAAGGGCAAACGCTCTCAATATACCTATGAAAATGTCTCCATTGCTGGTGGCGGCCGCGTCGCCCTGACACGTCTGGCTGCGGCTTTAGGTAATATCAACATGGGCCATTTCTTGCCTGATTATACTGCCTACGAAGAGCTGCTCAGTGTATTCAAAGCCTTCACATCGATTCCGATTTTGTTAGACCCGGATTATCGTTATCAAATTCCATTGGAAACGCTCAAGAAAGAGATTTTAGGTCGCGGCTTGAAGGCGATGTTGATCAGCAATCCGTGCAACCCAACCGGGCAGTTAGCGGAAGGGGCCGAGCTGCAGCGCTGGGTGCAGTTGGCACGCCGTTACCGTTGTTCTTTTATATTGGATGAATTCTATTCGCATTATATTTACACAGGGCAGGCGGATGCGGCTCCGAAATTAGTGTCAGCGGCTGCTTTTGTCGAGGATGTCAATGCCGACCCCGTCATCTTGGTGGATGGTTTAACCAAAGGGTGGCGCTATCCTGGCTGGCGTATCAGTTGGACGGTGGGTCCCCAAGAGGTGATTACGCGGGTTGCCAGCGCCGGCTCTTTCCTCGATGGTGGCGCAAACAATCCGTTCCAGAGCGAAGTGATGGATTTATTGGATCCAGACTGCGTTTTACAGGATACGGCCGCTACCCAAAAACATTTCCGCAAAAAACGAGATTATGTGTTGGAGCGGCTCTACGACATGGGCATCGGCGTCGAGGCCGAACCTGCCGGCACATTTTATGTGTGGGCTAATTTGTCGCAGCTGCCCAAACCACTCAACGACGGTCTCAGTTTTTTCAAGGCCGGTCTGGACGAAAATGTGATCACTGTGCCCGGCGTTTTCTTTGATGTCAATCCCGAGCGCCGCCGCACCTATGCGCGTTATCGCAAATATGCGCGTATTAGCTTTGGCCCCGAAATGGCAGCGTTAGAACGCGGCCTGGATGCCATTGAACGCCTAATCGCACGGCATAGTTGATCTATGTTGTCATGAATAAGGATTTCTAATTCGTGAAAGACGTAATAAAGCTATTAGGATTTGCGTCCTTGTCGCCAGATGGCTGCCGTTGTTAACAACACTACATAGCCAAATAAAATTGCCCAACGGACTAATAAATGTAATGCTGAAAAATGATAGGCTGCATCTGGACGAGAGGCAGTGCCAATGGACGCAGCTACCAATCCGTTCAGGTTTGCTGTTGTGCCGACACCTTCTAATGCCCAGCGGCTAAATGTGAATATAGACAATATGTCAGCCCATGCATTTGAAAAGAAAATACCAGCAAACATAACCTGGATGAGTAAGAGTACAAACATAACGGCCGTTGCCGAATCCACTGTGGACGCGAATGCAGATAAAAACAG
>JAGRDI010000034.1 GCA_020432765.1 Anaerolineales bacterium
GAAGCATTGGGACAAAATCGTAACAAACGCAATGTGTTGTGCATCGGCCCGGCAGGTGAAAATTTGTCACGCATGGCAGCGATCATGAACGACAAAGAACGTGCCTTGGCGCGGGGTGGTGCTGGCGCAGTGATGGGCAGCAAAAATCTGAAAGCGATTGTTGTCGAGGGCAAAGAGCGCAACAGACCAGCCGACAATGACCAGTTCAAATTCATGTTATATGAAACCGGTAAGCTCATCAAAGCCAGTCCGCTCACCTCGCAAGCCTTGCCGGAATTCGGAACGGCCGTTGTCCTCAACGTCGTCAATGAAATCGGCGTGCTGCCCACACGCAACTTTCAGCAAAGCCAGTTTGAAGGCGCACATAAAATCAGCGGTGAAGCGATTACTGATGAGATTTTGGTCGAAAACCAAGCCTGTTGGGCCTGTCCCATCACCTGCACACGCATCAGCAAAACAAAAAGCGGTAAAGAAGGCGAAGGGCCAGAGTTTGAATCCACCTGGGCTTTTGGTGCCCAATGTGGCATTGATGATTTAGATACCATTGCTGAAGCGAATTTCCTTTGCAATGATTTAGGCTTAGATACTATTTCCATGGGCAACACCATCGGCTGTGCAATGGAATTGGCCGAAAAAGGATTTCTCGACAGCGACCTGCGTTTTGGCCAAGCAAACAAACTGCTTGAACTGATCAGTGACACAGCTTACCGCCGTGGATTAGGTGAC
Source organism: Anaerolineales bacterium (assembly GCA_020432765.1). Classification (GTDB taxonomy): domain Bacteria; phylum Chloroflexota; class Anaerolineae; order Promineifilales; family Promineifilaceae; genus JAACFF01. The sequence continues at coordinate 727 of JAGRDI010000034.1, forward strand.
GAAATGGCCGAGGGCAGCTACCGTATGGCTGAGAAATATGGTGCACCCGAACTCTCAATGACCGTCAAAAAATTAGAACTGCCCGCTTATGACCCACGCGGTATGCAAGGTCAAGGATTGGTCTACGCGACATCCAATCGCGGCGCTTGTCACGAAACCGGCAATATGTTAGGGCCTGAAGTGTTGGCACTGCCACGACTCATTGATCGTTTTGCTACACAGGGTAAAGCAGGCATCGTTTCGGTGCATCAGGATTCGGCAGCGGTGATTGACAGCCTGGTTTATTGTAAGTTTGCGAATATGGCGGTGGCTGAGGAATTTTTTGCACGCACGTTAACGGCCGTTACCGGCGAACATTTCACTGCCGACGATCTCATGAAAGTGGGCGAACGGGTCTGGAACCTTGAACGGCTCTATAACCAGCGTGAGGGCTTTACCCAAGACGACGATACCTTGCCCGACCGTCTGCTCAATGAACCTGTGGCCGATGGGCCTAGTCAAGGTTTCACCGCCAAACTCGCCCCGATGCTCGTCGAATATTATCAATTCCGTGGTTGGGATGAAAATGGCATACCTAAAGACGAAAAATTGGCTGAATTAGGATTAGATACATTGAATTGATTTTCAATCTGCCTTGAATTTCACGAATGACACGAATCAGGTGTTCTTTTTCGTGAAATTTATGAAATTCCCGGCAAAAACGAAAAACTACAAAGGTAGTCAATATGATCGATCAAAGACTTTATGAAGAATTCCGCGACATTGGACGCGACATATTTGTTACCGGCCTGACCAGTTCGCATGGCGGCAATATGAGCGTGCGTGTCGGCGATAAAATCATCATCAAACGGCGTGGTGCCCAGTTTGGCCGCCTCAAACAGACCGATTTTGTCGAAACCAGCTTTAAAGGCAAAGACAGCGGCATCATTCGCGCCAGCACCGAACTAATTGTGCATCGCGCTATTTATGAAGAGACCTCCGCGCTGGCTGTCGTCCACGCGCATCCGCGTACGGCGATCGTATTGAGTCTCAGCCGCGATGAGATTATTCCCATTGACAATGAAGGCTCGTATTTGTTACGCAAAATACCGGTCGTCACAGTAGAGTTAGCTTCGGGTTCCAAGGAAATGGCAACGGCCGTTTCGCAGGCATTACGTGGTTACAAGATCATCATGCAGCGCGGTCACGGCTGCTTTGCAATTGGCCAAACGCTGGAAGAAGCCTATCACTGGGTTTCTGCCCTCGAAGAAGTCAGTGATATCATCCTTGAACACAAACTCATGGGTGAAGAGATGATCGAATATCGCAAACATAGTGAAGGGTATAAAAACTGGTAATTTAGAGAAGTTACACGGAGTAGGCAACTGCGTTGCGGGAGAAGACACGGAGTAACACGGAGAGTAAATGGAGAGATTGTTAGTCAACAAAATTTAATTGCAAAAAACACTTCTCCAAAATCTCCGTGAACCTCCATCAATCCTCCGTGAATCTCCGTGTTCCTTTTATGGAATATAGTGAATATGTCTCAGAAGACTGTTTTAGCCGTTGATTTAGGGGCCGAATCGGGCCGTGTGATGGCAGTGCATTTTGATGGCAGCCACTTACAATTAGAAGAGTTAACTCGTTTTCCCAATACAACGGTCGTCGTCAATAATCATTTACATTGGGATTTTTTACGCCTTTGGCACGATATCCAAGTCGGCATCGCCAAAGGCAAAGCACTGCAACCTACCAGCATCGGAGTAGACACCTGGGGCGTCGATTTTGGCCTGTTGGACAAAAAAGGTGATTTGATCGCCAATGTCGTTCATTATCGTGACAGACGCACAGATGGGATGCTGGAAGCAGTCTTTGCCAAAGTTCCACAAGCCGAAGTATTTGCCCAAACCGGCATCCAAATCATGGCGATTAATACCCTCTACCAAATGATGAGCCTTGTCGAGGCTGATTCACCGCAGCTAACCATCGCCGACACTCTCCTCACCGCACCCGATTTGCTCAACTATTGGCTGACTGGTGCCAAAGTCTCAGAATTCAGCATTGCCACCACAACGCAAATGCTCGATCCACGCAGCGGCAAATGGGCGACATCGATGCTGGAAAAATTAGGCATACCGACCCATATTTTGCCCGAGGTCGTACCCTCTGGCACAAAGTTGGGCGAATATGATGGCATTCCGGTGATCGCGCCGGCGTGCCATGATACTGGCAGTGCGGTAGCGGCCGTTCCTACGCAAACATCAGATTTTGCCTACATCAGCAGCGGAACCTGGAGCTTGTTTGGTCTTGAAGTACCGCAGCCAGTGATTAACGCCGCGTCACAAGCAGCAAATGTAACCAATGAAGGTGGCATCAATGGCAGCATCCGTTTGCTTAAAAATATCGTCGGCTTGTGGATCATCCAACAATGCCGCAAAACATGGGCAGCACGAGGACAAAACTATTCCTATGCAGAATTGGTTACTTTAGCACGCCAGGCCCCTCCCCTGCGCTCAATAATCAACGTCAATGATCCCGCATTTGTCCCGCCTGGCGATCATCCCCAAAAGGTGATGGATTTTTGCCAACGCACAGCTCAACCCATTCCAACGACCCCTGGCGAAATTGTGCGCACGGTTTTGGAAAGTCTTGCTCTAGCCTATCGTGACGTCTTACAAACGCTTTTGACTGTTTCAGGACGTAAAGCGAATATTATCCACATCGTTGGCGGTGGCACCCAAAACGAACTGCTAAACCAAATGACAGCCAATGCAACAGGGTTGCCAGTCCACACCGGCCCCATCGAAGCGACGGTCATCGGCAATGCGTTGGTACAGCTCATCGCTCAAGGTGAAATCAGCGACAGCATAGAAGCACGCGGTTTAGTCGCAAAAATGGATATGATCAGTCATTATGAGCCACAAGGAAACCAGGCAGCATGGGATGAGGCTTACGGCCGTTTCCAGGAAATATGATATGTACAACTAAACATAAAAGTGTATAATAAGTGCTTAGGCAAAAACGTAATTTATATCGTTTTCACTCAGGTCCTTAAAGATTTTGCAAGGGCTGGGGCGTCATTAGGTAAATCGAGGAAATATCTATGATTTATTTTGTCATTCGCATGCTCGTTAATGCCATTGCACTAACTATCACCATTATTTTATCCCCCGGATTAAGCATACAACCACTCATACCTGGCGTCATCGATATCAGCGCGACCTACCTTATTTTTGGTCTGCTGTTTGGTGCTATTAATGCTCTGATACGGCCGCTTGTGCTGCTTTTTACCGCACGCCTATTGGTGCGCACGATGGGTTTATTTGCTATCGTCGTCAACGCCTTCCTGTTTTGGATATTATCCTGGATTGCACCAGATACCTTTGTCGTCGACGGCTTTGCACTTTTTTGGATAGCCTTTGGCGGCTCTGTCATGGCCGGTGTGGTGTTGGTTATGGAAGCAGTTTTCGGCCTGGACAGACCCGAATTCCACAACAAAACTGAAACTCAAATCTATTGGCGCTGGGTAGGGCTTTTATCATCAGGCCGACGCAATGCGATCGCTGAAAACCTGCGTGTAATGCAAATCACCGACATCATCACACGCTATACCAAAGATATCGCTGTCGAGATGACACCGTTGGCGCGTTTCCGCGTCTTCATGCAAGAGCTTTTATTCCGTGATGTCGATCCCATGAGCAACCTGTCCTTACCGGAAACAGCGCGTATTATGCTGCAAGAGCTAGGGCCAACATTTGTCAAGTTTGGTCAAATCGTCAGCAGTCGTGCTGCGCAAATTCCCCCAGATTGGTTGGAACAGCTAGAAAAGCTGCAAAGCAATGTGCCACCCTTTTCTTATGAGAACGCACACGCGATTCTGCTACACGAACTCAAAGATGAGCCAGAAAATCTCTTTGCGACATTTGAAAAGGAACCTTTTGCCGCCGCTTCAACGGCACAGGTTCACAAAGCAACCCTGCATGACGGAACGGCCGTTGTCGTAAAAATTCAGCGTCCCAATATCGATGTAACTGTCAAAGCCGATCTTAATGTGATGCGCGATCTGGCAAAAGGTATCCAAAAAAGACAGCAATGGGCGCGTGAAATTGATTTACGCGGTCTGGTGTCTGAATTTGCCGATGGTATTCTCTACGAATTAAATTACTATAATGAAGCCTCCAACATCCAATTATTAACGCGCAATATGGCTCAATTTGAAAACATTATTGTGCCGCAAGTTTTTCCCGAACTTTCTTCATCAAAAGTCTTAACGATGGAACTTCTGCAAGGCGTCAAAATCAGTGATACAGCAGCAATCACAGCTGCCGGTATTGACACATATGAGCTGTCACGTCATTTTGTCGAGGCGATGACCAAACAGACATTGTTTGATGGCTTTTTCCACGCAGATCCTCACCCCGGCAACGTGCTGGTTAACCTGGAAACAGGCAAAATTGGTTTCCTCGATATGGGTTTGATGGGTGAATTAAACCGTGCACAGCGTATGGCACTGGCAGATTTGCTCGTCTCGATGCAAGAATTAGACGGCTACAGCATGGGCAAAGCAGCTTTGCGTCTCAGCAAACCATTACCGGGCCGTAAAACCAGTGATGAAGAGTTTTTAGAAGAGATGGAACGCTTTGGTCAACGATTCTTAGGGAATGCAAATGCAGATATATCCTACAGCTTTACCGCATTACAAGATGTCTTGCGCAAAAATGGGCTGCGACTGGATCCCAATTTCACACTAGTATTTAAAACTCTCATGCAGGCAGACGAAATTATTCGCCGCCTCGATCCGAATATTGCGCTCTCAGAAGCGGCCGTAGAAAGCAGCAAAATGCTTGCACGCGATCTACTGACGACCGATGCACTTGCCCAGACAGTCCGCACTCAGGTTTCACGCAGTTCACGCGAGGTCATTTACCGCATCCCTTCACTCGTTGAAGCGACTACTAAATGGCTGGATCAATATGAAAAAGGGCGTCTGAGTGTATACGTAGATACCAGTGATTTATCTAAAGATGTCACGAAACTTGACAAAGCTTTTTCCAGGAGCCTTGAACGTCTGGTTTTAGGTCTGGTTTTGGCCGGCTGGATCGTTGGTTCAGCTATCGCCAGCACCGTAAATTTAAGAGTAGGCGATTTCCAACTATCCACTCTGGCTTTTTACATGTTTATTTTGGGGGCCTTGGTAGGAGCCTATGTGGTTTTGAGCGCTTTATGGAAATCACGCAAACATGACGAAGAAGACGAATATTATTAAGGAATGTCAGCATGTTAAATTTATTATTGAACTTACTGTTAACCATCATCGGCATTATTATTGGCGGTACCATTCTTTTGGGTGGTCGCCGATGGCTTTGGGTGACGCTGGGCATTGTTGCCGCAGCGGGTACAGCAAATTTATTGGCTGCGTTTTTTATATCATCTAATTCCTCAGGATGGGATATTGTTGTAAATCGGGATTGGCTTTTGCTCGTAATCGCTCTTGCGGCAGGTCTAGTTGGTTATGTGTTGGGTCGTAATTATCTAGATACGGCCGTTGCTGTCATTGGTTTTATCGCCGGGGCCAGTGCTGCACTTTGGTTTATCGAAATAATCTATTACATAGTTGCACAGGTTGAAGGCGTTCCAGACTCTGCGGCTGCCTGGCTCATCATGGTCGTTTTGATTGCTGGCGGCACCCTTGGTTTAATGCTCACCCGCCATTTCCCCGAAGATGCATTAATCTTGATTTCAGTTTACATTGGTGTAGATATTATCGGACAAACACTTGATTTAAAACCTTCAGGTAATTTGACAGCTTTGATCATGCTTAGTCTTGGTCTTGTAGGCATGGTTGTGCAATATGCCGATTATTTGCGCCAACTCAAATCCCAAACGTCCTTTTTTGGTGAAATAGTCACACAATCTGAAGTACCAATGACTGAACACTTCGATTTATAATAGAGGAAACACAGAATTGTTTAAATCTGTGTTTCCCTTATCTCAATTTACAAAATTAACACAAACTGCGCATGTTATGGCGACACCCTCAACAGTACGAAAGATTAAACTGGCCAGTCACGTAACATACGCTCGGTCTCTTCTGAATGGCCACTTTCGTCGCGCACCATATCTTCTAAACTTACAACCAAGCCTTTATCGCCATATGCCTCAGCCTCTAAAGCACGCTGTGTATAATCTTTACCTGCTTGCAGTTCAGCTGCCAATACCGCTTGTAACATTT
>JAGRDI010000035.1:0-8963 GCA_020432765.1 Anaerolineales bacterium
TGCAATATGCCTTGACTGAACTGTTTGAACAGCGGCGTGGTTCTACAATGACGCTGGCGGCTTATGAACAGATTGGCGGCATAACGGGTGCTCTGAGTCGTCGCGCTGAAGCGTTGTATGCAAAAATGGATGCCGCCGACCAAGAGGCAGCGCGCCAACTTTTCTTGCGCCTGGTGACGTTAGGTGAAGGGGTTGAGGATACGCGCCGGCGCGTGTCTTTAGCGGAGTTTGATCTGTTGAATTTTGCTAAAAATAGTGTAAATCCACATACTGAGATTATTGAACGTTACGGCCGTTATCGTTTATTAACCTTCGACCGTGACCCCGCCAGCCGCTTACCTACAATCGAAATCGCTCATGAAAGTTTGCTTTCTGCCTGGCCGCGTCTGTACAGCTGGTTGGATAAAAGCCGTGCCGATGTGCGCCAACAGCGTTTATTGGCCTCCGCAACGGCCGAATGGATGGCAGCCGGGCAGGATGCAGATTATCTGCTCAGAGGGGCACATTTAGATCAACTTTCTGGTTGGGCTGAAAACAGCAGCGTTGCCTTGACCCAGAATGAACAGAACTTCTTGGAAGCGAGTCTGGCAGCACGCAAAAGCCGCGCCGCAGCAGAGGCAGACCGCCGCCAGCGCGAGTTAGAAACTGCACAACAGTTGGCCGCCACCGAGGGCCAACGTGCTGAGGAACAAGCTCAATCAAACCGGCGTTTGCGTATGCGGGCTTTCTTCTTGACCGGCGCTTTGCTTGTTGCGGCCGTATTGGCTGTTTTGGCAATCACTGCCGGTCGTCAAGCCACCCAAAATGCTGCAATCGCCGCGACACGTGAAACCGAAGCAGTGATAGAAGCGCAGCAACGTGCAACGGCCGAATCCATCGCCATCAGCGAACGCGCAGAAGCACAAGCACAAGCACGCCAAGCACAAGCACGTGCTTTGGCTGGTGCGGCCGTCAAAAATCTACAAATCGATCCCGAATTGAGTGTGCTTTTGGCTTTGCAGGCTGTTGAGACAACCCATGCTGTTGATAACAGTTGGGTGCCGGAAGCCGTTGATGCTCTACACCAGGCCATCAGTACAGCCTCACGTTTGCAAGGTGTGTTCATTCATGAGGGTGGGGCGATGAACAATATTATCTACAGTCCCGATGGCTCTCTTCTAGGTGCGAGTACGCTGCTGGCAGACCAGCCTATTATGACTACAGTTTGGCGCACGGCAACCGGGGAAAAATTGTTTACTCTGCCAACTTCAATCATGACATTTAGTCCTGATAGTATGCGTTTGCTTACTTGGTACGTTGACCAGAATCAAAATCTTGTGTTAACTCAAATAGATGCTGCAAGTGGTGAGGAAATAGACTCAATAAAGTTGAAAATAGACAATATAGCCGGCTCAATTGGAGGCACAATCAGCTTCGATTGGCGTTATTCTGTTATTCGTTATTGGGATGGAACAGTGGATGTATGGAATACTTCAACCGAAGAAAAGGTGCTGCACTTAACTGAGCATGAAGATATGATCAATTCAGTTGAGTACAGCCCCGACGGCCAATACTTAGCCTCCGCCGATATTGCCGGTAAGGTGAAATTATGGCAGATGCCTGCAGAAGAAATGCAAGAGTTGACGAAGCTTTCATCGCTCCTAACATTTTCCCATGATGCTTCCGTTGAGACAATGGCGATTCGTGCGGATAATAGATATCTGGCGACGATTAGTAATGACTATACAGTGACTGTTTGGGATATCCCCGCTTCAATTTCCGCGCAGGAGCCAATTTTATTTTCTGCATACCCCTTAGTAGGTCATGCTGAACGTATCTCACAAATAATTTTCAATCGGCAGGGAACATTATTGGCAGCAGTAAGCAAAGATGGCCTGGTGCGCGTCTGGGATGCGCTCAGCGGTTCGGAATTGTTGACCCTGGTTTCAAATAAACATACGCGCCACATTGCCTTCAGCCCGGATGGTACCCATTTGGTAACGGCAAATGATGGCGGCCTGGTGCAAATCTGGGATGTCACGCCGGCAGGTGAGGTAGAGTTGCTCACTATCAACGATCTTGACGGTGGTGTCAATCAGATAGCCTACAGTCCTGATGGCAGTCAATTGGCGACGGCGGGCAGCGACGGGCAGGCTAAAATTTGGGATGCAAAAACGGGAGCGCTTTTGACAACATTGAGCGGTCACCAAGCCGCTGTACGCGCTGTTGCCTTCAGTCCAAATGGAACAACGCTGGCAACTGCGAGCAACGATGGCACGATTAAGTTGTGGGAGACTGCTTTTGGCCGTGAGTTGGCGTCTATACCTGCCTATGCCGATTTGCCCATGAATCCCATTCCCGAAAATAATAATTTGGGCTTGACTTTCACTCCCGATGGCACGCATCTGGCCGCCGTGGGCATGAGCCCTGTGCCACGGGTGTGGGATGTGGCTGCCGGCAAATCTGTTATGGCTATGTACGGGCATGATTACAATGTGCCTGCTGTAGCGATGAGCCGGGATGGCAGCCAAATTGCAACGGTAGGTGTTGAAGGTCAGGTGATTGTTTGGGATGGTAAAACGGGCAGGCAAATTCTTGCCCAGCCCACATCTATCTATGGCAGTTTGGATGTGGCTTTTGGGCCTAACGGCCGTTTCCTGGTAACGGCCGATGATGATGGTGTGGCTCGTGTATGGGATATGGATGCCGCTGCGGGTGAACGGCTTGTATTTGCGCTGGCCGGTCATGGTGCGGCTGTGCGTGCGGTGGCGTTTAGCGGCGACGGCCGTTTTATTGCCACCTCAAGCGCAAAACTGACCCGTATTTGGGATGCCCAAACGGGACAACAACTTTATACCTTACCCGGCCACACCCGCGTCATCACCGACATAAAATTCAGCCCTGACAGCCGCCATCTAGCCAGCAGCAGCGCAGATGGAACTGTGCGGGTTTATGTTTTGCCTGTCGATGAACTCATGCAATTGGCGCGTTCGCGTTTGACACGCTCTCTGACTGACCAGGAATGCCAACAATATTTGCATGTGGAGAGATGTTCAAACTAGTGCTGTGTTGTGTCGTTCACATATTTGGACAGGCCTCTACGTGTAAAAACCGTTGGCATTCTTCATTGGAAAGTGTCCGCGTTAAGCGTGACTGAGCCAAAAATATCAATTCATCCACAGACAGCGTATATACCCTTGCTGTGCCATCAAAACTAGAAGTGATCAAATGCTGACCGTCAGGACTGAACTCGACACCTGTAAGAAAGTCGGTATGTGCCGCTAAAGTTAGCTCCTGACCGGCAAATAGATTATCAAGCTGCCACACTTTAGCAGTGCCATCAAAGCTGGCTGTCGCTAAAACAGATCCATCCGGGCTAAAAGTCAGGCGGGTTACCCCGCTCGTATGGCCTGTTAAGGTAGTTACATCTTCTACTGCTTCAGCGCTAATATCCCAAATCTTAACAAAGCCATTGCGATTGGATGCTGCCAGGCGTGTTCCATCTGGGCTAAACTCTACATCAAAAAAATCATTGTCAGCGGAGAATGTATGTGAGACATGACCAGACGCTAAATCCCACACCTTCACGGTATTGTCCCAGCTAGCTGTTGCCATTTGACTGTCATCTGGACTGAAAGCAATGCCAAATACAAGGTCTTCATGCCCCACAAGTTCTTGTAATTTTTGCCCTGTTTGGCTATCCCATATTTCCACTATGCCATTTTCCCCTGAGGCGGCAACCAGGTTGCCATCGGGGCTAAATGTGACATCCCAGAGTTGACCATTTTGACCTGCTAGTGTCATTAGCTCTTCTTGGGTTGCTAAATCCCACAGCTTGACTGTGCCGTCAAAGCTAGATGATGCCAGATGATGGCCATCGGGACTAAAGTCAATGTTTGAAGTTAGGTTATCGTGGCCGGGCAATGTTGCCATGAGTTTCCCGGTTACACTGTTCCACAGAGAGACAGAACCATCTGCCTCGGCAGTGGCTATCTGCTTGCCATCTGGACTGTAAATGGCATCAGCTATAATGCCACCTGGTCCTACGAGTGTAAATATCTCCCGTCCTGGAGCAGTGTCCCAAATCTTCACTGTAGTATCTTCGCTGGATGTGATCAAGAAACGGCCGTCTGGGGTGAAGGCTACATCATGACCACCGCCGGTGTGTCCGAAAAGCGTCAACAATTTCTGCCCTGAAGCCACATCCCAAATGAACGCGGGACCATCGAGTCCCATGGTTGCCAGACGCTTGCCGTCAGGACTAAAAGCAAGCGCAAAAGTTGACTTATTGATAAGGAGAAGCTGCTGACCAAACTCTTCTCCAGCCGCCATATCCCATATTTTTACAGTGCCGTCTTCACCTGCTGATGCCAGTTGGCTGCCATCTGGATTAAAGGCCATGATGGTTCCCGCACCAGCATGAGCAGCGATTATTCGCTGTTCTTGGCCAGAATAAGCATCCCATATTCTAAGCGTACCATCTCCGCCAAGTGTCGCTACTGTTTTTTCATCAGGGCTAAATTTAACATCTATCACACCGCCAGAAGCACCACCTGTGGCCATAGAGGCTACAGCCTCGTGCCCTTCAAGGGTCAATAGTACCTCACCGCTAAAAGCATCCCATATGCGGGCGGTGGCATCACCACTAGCGGTGGCAATCCGTGAGCCGTCATGATTGTAGGTGATAAAGGTGATAGGCCCAGTGTGGCCCGATAATGTCAAAAGTTCAGCACCACTCCTGCCATCCCAGACTTTAGCAACACCTCCTTCATCGGCCGTGGCTACATGAATGCCATCTGGACTATAAGCGGGGTCACTTAACCCGTCCTCATGCCCGACCAGCGTCATCAACAACTCTCCGGTCGCTGCATCCCATATCTTAGCGGTTTTGTCCGAGCTGGCCGTAATGATACGTTCTCCATCGGGACTGATTTCCATGCCGATGATAGAGTCTGTGTGTCCAACTAGAGTACGTTGCAGATGCAAAGCTGGTAGAGCAGTATGCAGCGCACTCTGAGCCTCTATGGTTTTTGCTTCTTCTAATCCTTGCAGAGCTAACAAAGCACTTAACTCTGGGTCTGTATCCAGATTATCTAGTGCGGTGGCGGCCAGCTCACGTGAAAAGGCAACGTGCTCATTCTGAACGGATTGCTGGTAGGCCCAGAAGGCAACGCCAGCCAGAACCAAGACGATCATTAAGGCGGCGGTCAAGAAGAGTGCCCGCCGACGTAAACGACGATTGGCCTGAGTTTGTTCCTCAGCGCGTTTCTTCTCTGTAGCAGCTAACTGTTTGGCTGTCTCTAGTTCCCTTTGCCGCCGCGCTTCCTCGGCGGTCTGACGTTTGTGTTGTGCGGTCTGGCTTGCCGCCAGAAAGGCTTGCTCCTGGTGGGTTAAAGCCACGCTGCTGCTCTCGGCCCAGCCGGAAAATTGTGCCAAACGGCCGTTGCGCAAAAGAAAACCCTCGTTTTGTTCAGCCGCCAGCCATTCGACAGTAGCGGAGGCCAGCAAGCGCTGCTGGCGCAAATCGGCACGACTTTCATCCAGCCAGCCGCGCAGGCGCGGCCATTCACGCAGCAGGCTCTCATGAGCAACTTCGACTGTGGGTGTACGATTGGTAGGGTCGCGGTCAAAGGTGAGGAGACGATAACGGCCGTATTGGTTGATAATTGATGATTGGTAACTTTGTGTTGAGGTGTCCGAACTGTTGCGGAGCAATGGTTGAACGGTAGTGACTGCTTCGAGTTCAGCCAAAGCGACACGCCGACGGGTATCAGGGGCGGCGATGGCACTGCTTCCATTTTCGCCAAACGTAGTGAGACGCAAAAACAGTTGCCGTGCTGCTTCCTGACTTGACCTGTCCAGATCGCGATAAAGTTCCTCTGCTCGACGACCTAACGCGCCCGCAATGCCGCCAATTTTCTTATAGGCAGCCAGCGTCATAACGTCCTCTTCGCGCTCTTCAAACAACTCGGTCAGAGCATATTGCAGCAGCGGCATTGCCCCCGGTTGGGCTTGCACGTCGGCTGCTATAGTGGCTATAAGCTGTGGCTCTACCTCAACCCCAAGGTCACTGGCCGGATGACAAATGGCCTGTTCCAATTCGGCAGGGTTAAGCGGTAAGAGCGGTTCCGAATGATGACGTAGGAGTGTTCCTATGGACTGGTATTGTAACGGCCGATCATAAAAATCGGCACGCAACGTTATCACAACCCGTAAACGACTGTGCGGGTCAGCCAGCGCAGTTACTAAACTGTTCATAAAATGAACACGCACCTGCTCATCTGTAACCAGCGTAAACAGCTCCTCAAATTGGTCAATGAGCAGCACAAGTTGGCTGCGCTCCCCATCGTGGTCAGCAGGCAGAATCTGATTGAGTATCTGTGCCAACCCTTGCTCATCCTTTTGCAGCAAATCTGGCAGGTTGGTGGGGGGATTGACAGCGATTTGCAATAGGCTGGTTGCTAAATTAGCGTAGGGGTTTGTACCGGGTGTCATCTCGGTAATAAACCACTTTTCAGAACCAACAATGGCGCCGCGCCGCAAAGCAGGAATCAGACCTGCTTTTGCCACGCTCGATTTCCCGCTGCCGCTGGGACCAATGATGGCTAAGAAACGATTGGCGTGGGTGAGGTGAGGCAGAAGTTGTGCAATGAAACTGTCACGACCATAAAAAACGGCCGTATCTGCCTCCTGAAAAGTAAGCAGACCTTTATAAGGATTAACCAAGTTTGTTCTGGTCACTGGTGTCGTTGCAGAAACACGGCTCAACTCATTCATGGCCGCAGCACGGCGCAAGGCGGCAGCGAAGGTCAAGGTATTTGGGTAGCGGTCGGTGGGCAGCCTGGCTGTGGCTTGCTGGATGACAGCGTCTATGGCTGGGAGGATATCCTTACGTTGCATTTGCACCAGTGGGATTGGCTCATGGAGGCAATGGTGTACCATATCGGCTAAAGACTGGGTGGCGAATGGATGGGTGCCGGTCAGTAGTTCATATAAAACGAGGCCAAGGTTGTATAGGTCGGTCTGCGGCGTGATTGGTTTGTTGAGAATTCTTTCTGGTGAAATGGTTGAGGGCGTGTTGGTTGGACTTTCGGGCTGTGTTGGATCTATTTCCTGTTTGCTGTCTTGGGCAATACTAAAGTCAGATAGAAACGCATTGCCGTCTTCATCGAGTAAAATATTGGCTGGTTTAACGTCACGATGGATGATGCCTTGTCGATGGGCGGTGTCTAGGGCTGTAGCGATTTGCTCAATCAGAATAACGGCCGTTTCTAGCGCGAAGGGTCCATTAACTAACGCCCCCTGCAAACTGCCGCGCTGCAGCCAGCGCATGACCAAATACGCCCCATCAGGTTCGCGCCAATAATCATATAGAGGCACGATATAGGGATGTTCAAGCCGCGCTACGAGCTGCGCTTCCGCTTCAAAACGGCGGATAAAATCAGGATGGTTGGCATATTGGGGTTGGATTACCTTGATAGCCACTTCCCGTCTTACACCGGGCTGAACAGCACGATAAACAACCCCGTAGCGGCCGACCCCTATTTGCTCATGCAGTTCATAGCCGCGCACACTGCCTGATTCGGTTCTTGCGACGAGGTCACCAGCCAGAATTTTAGCGTATAACGCTGTTGTTTTGGCCGCAGGCACTATTCCTAACTCATCCGTAAGTAAACATTTGAGCGATTCATATTGTGCCAACGCCGCCGCCCGCTGTCCTGTAAGAGCCAATAAACGCATGACCTGCCGCTGTGCTGGTTCCTGGAAAGGATCCAATTCGACCTGTCGCCATGCATAAGGTACAGCACGTGCATACGCCCCACCCGACTCATGGTATGCGACCAAACGGTGCAGGAGTTCTACTGCCTGCCGCTGCAACCGTTCGCGTTTCAACAAGGCCCATTCCTCAAAAGCGAGGCTGTCGTCTACAAAAAAGCCTTCCAGGAAATGACCTCGATACAAACTGGCGGCTTCTTCCCATTGTTGGCTTGTTTGATCAGTGACGGCTTGCTTGGTTGTGTTGGCGGCTAACAAAGCGGCGAAGGCGAGGACATCTACCCACACATCGCTTTCACGATTAAATTGAATGGTCTGTCGCGAAATGAACAAATAAGGGGGATTGGCTTGATGGTCGCCGATGGCTTTGCGCAGGTCGGCCAAGGCGCGGCGCAAATTGGTACGAGCCGTTTTTTGCGGCGCTTCTGGCCATAACAAACCGGCTAGCTTATCACGACGATGGGGCTGGTTGGTCTCGGCTGCCAAATAGGCAAGCAATGCCCGCACTTTGTCCGACGTGAAATGAACGGCCGTTTTCGCGGCCATTTCCACTTGAAATGAACCTAACAGACGGATAGATAAAATAGGCATGCTTACTACCCTCCAAGATACATGATCAATCATACATATTTCCCACGAAACAGTCACCTGTCATTTGTCACGCTTTACACAACAAATTGTCACCCCCGAAATCCAAACCTGGTTAATTTTAGACGGTCATTTCACGTTACAAGGACGATTTCATCACGGTTGCTTGTTATGCTGAAAGCACCTTGTTAGAAAGCAGGTGACGCGAATGAACGAAACACCTGGGTATGTTTCCTACCTGCTGCGTTTGTGGCAGGCACAAGAAAATGGAGATTGGGTCTGGCGGGCTTCTCTGGAAAATTCGCAAACCGGAAAGCGTTGGAACTTCGCTAATCTGGACGATTTGCTGACATCTTTGCATACCCAAACATTTGAATTATCAGCAAACCGGGTTGGTGACGAAAACCTGCCAAGTAGGAAAAACAAGGGGGTATGAAAGAATCTCGATATTGGCATGGTTCATTTCGGAAAAAACCATCTTTACAAATTTACTCGCCGTAGTCACGGTATCCTTACCGCGCTCTGGAGTCTGGCGAATTCTAGACTTGTCAGGTTTCTACAAAGACAGGTTTCTACAAAGATTGGAGGTCAAAATGTTTAACAAAAAAGTAAGTATTATT
>JAGRDI010000035.1:9021-16367 GCA_020432765.1 Anaerolineales bacterium
GATTATGCAAATTGGCAGGATGATGCTCCGCAGTGTGAAGTTGTAGATAATGCCCAGTCTGATTATCTTGTGGTTTGTGTTGACGACGATATTGTTGATGTGCAGGTCAGATCAATCGGTTTGGATGTAGTCACCAAATGGACAGCGACAAAAGCATTTATTGAAGTGACTGGCGAGAGTAATTCCAGGGTTTGGATGGGGCCAGGTGACGACTTAGAAATCAATGGTATTTTAATTTGGAAGGTCATTGATAGCGCGGGTCACTCGACACGGGGAGTCTATCGCAGCTAGTCGTATTTGACTGTAGTTTCGCAATCAGGTATTGATTGTTTAACTTCCTCCAAGTAAATTGGATCATCTGCAAAGTGTTATGCCCTTGCAGATGATTCAATTTATCATGTTTCCTGTACAGATACTGCAAATTTAAGAAAATATCTGTGGAATCTGTGGTTGAACGTCGTGCTGCTTCACTGATTTAGGCTGCCTGCGCCCACTGCATCGTGTAGAGATTGTAGTAGCGGCCTTGTTGAGCGAGCAGTTCTTGGTGGGTGCCGCGTTCGACGATACGGCCGTTGTTCAACACCACAATCTGATCAGCATTCACAATTGTGCTCAAACGGTGCGCGATGACAAAACTGGTACGTCCTGACATCAACGTATCCATAGCGTGTTGAATGATGCGTTCCGTGGTTGTATCAACACTGCTGGTGGCTTCGTCGAGGATCAAAATGTGCGGATCCGCCAGCAATGCGCGGGCAAATGAGATGATCTGGCGTTGGCCAACACTCAAGTTGACACCATTCTCACCGACCTCTGTTTCATAGCCAGCCGACATTTTGCGAATGAATTCATCTGCGCCTACGGCAACGGCCGCAGCCTCCACCTCTTCATCCGTCGCATCCAGTTTGCCATAGCGAATATTTTCGCGAATTGAGCCGGTGAACAAAAAAGTGTCTTGCAGTACAATGCCTAACTGCGTGCGTAAACTGACCTGAGTCACATCCCGAATATCATACCCATCAACCGTCAATGCACCGCTGCTGATGTCGAAAAAGCGTGCCAGCAGTCGAATGATCGTGCTTTTACCCGCGCCTGTTTCCCCAACCAAAGCGATACGTTCGCCAGGTTTAGCATGTAAGTTGATGCCATGCAGGATATTTGTATACGCGTTATAGCCAAAATCAACATCCTCAAAGACAACATCGCCTTTGATGGCTGGCAGCGTTTGTGCATCAGGTTTGTCACGTATTTCCGGACGTTGATCCAACAAATAAAACACACGTTCACTTGCGGCCATGGTTGCTTGAAAAATATTGTAACGCTGCGCTAACTCACGAATCGGTTCAAAAAAATTATCTACATACAGCACAAAAGCGACTAAAGTCCCCGCTGTTAATTCATCGCCAAGAACTAACCAGCCACCCACACCTACAACCAAGGCGGTAGCCAAAGCACCCATCATATCAACACCGGGAAAGAAAATCGCCGAGATACGCGTAGCAGCAACATTGGCGTCGAAGTAGGAATGGTTCAAATCGCTAAAAAATTGGGCATTGCGGTTTTCACGTGTGAAGCTTTTGGTGACACGAATACCGGTGATGGATTCGTTTAGGTAGCCGTTAATCAGCGAGAGCCGTTGACGCGTAGCACGATAGGCAATGCGTACATGTTTGCGCCAATAGTTGGTCAAGATGGCCATCAATGGCAAAACTGTAAAGGTGACGAGTGCCAACTGCCAGTTTAACCAAAACATGGCAATGACGATGCCAATGAGGGTGAAAATAGAACGAAACAGGCCGGTTATCGACCAAGTAATAAAATCTTGCATGACACCGACATCACTGATGAGGCGGCTCATGAGACGACCAACGCTGTAATTGTTGAAGAAGTTCAGTGAGAGTGTATGCAGATGGCGGAATAGCTGACTGCGAAAATCAGCAACAACACCGGTGCCGACTTCGGCCATGATAGATATACGGAAACGGTTGCTGATCGCGGCCATGATGGCCGTGACCAAGAGTAGTAGTGCCCAACTGCGCACGGTAATTAATGATCCTGTTTTAACGCCTTCATCAATTGCTTTACCGATGATCAAAGGCTGAGCGACGGCTAACAAGGAGCCGATAATCATAAGGATGATGGCGAGGTAGAGTTTGATGCGATACGGCCGTAGATAAATCATTAAACGACGCACTAAACGGCCGTCATATGCCTTGCCTAACAAATCATCTTCATCTGATAATAAATCTTTGATTATTTCTTCAATTGTTTTTTGTTTACGTTTATTACTCATTTGTTCCCTACTCTAGGCGATCACCATATTGCGTTGTAAATCCATAAACGCTTCTTGATCTTTTAGCTGTAAGTCATAAATCTGGCGGTAGAGACCGCCCTGGTCGAGTAATTCTGTGTGTGAGCCGCGTTCGACGATACGGCCGTTGTCCAAAACCAAAATCTTGTCTGCACTTTTTAATGTTAACAAGCGCTGAGCGATAATAAATGTCGTGCGGCCTTGCATCAATATTTCCAAGGCTTCCTGGATGAGATGCTCTGTTTCGGTGTCGACACTGCTGGTGGAATCATCCAAAATCAAAATACGCGGGTCGGTTAGCAGGGCGCGTGCGATGGCGACACGCTGTTTTTGGCCACCGCTAAGTGTTACGCCGCGTTCGCCGACACGGGTGTCGTAGCCCTCCTCCAGGTTGAGGATGAAATCATGAGCGCGTGCGGCTTTGGCGGCCGCAATGATTTCATCCATCTCCGCTTCTGGTTTGCCATAGGCGATATTGTCGGCGATCGATTGGCTGAAGAGGAATGGGTCTTGCAGCACGCCGCCGATATGTTTGCGCAGACTGTAAATTTGCAGGTTGCGGATGTCGTGGTTGTCTATGGTGATACGGCCGTTGCTGACATCATAAAAGCGCGGAATCAGATTTGTGACCGTTGATTTACCTGAACCCGTGGGACCAATCAGTGCAATTTTTTGACCTGGTCGAGCATGAAAACTGATGTCTTGCAAAATCGGAATACCATTTTGATAGGCGAAACTAACTTGTTCAAAGCGCACATCTCCCTTTGCGTACTCTAATTGCACAGCATTTACTTTTTCCACAATCTCGCCCGGTGTGTCAATAATCTCAAACACGCGGCTGGCGCTGGCACCGGCTGTTGCGGCTAAATTAACCAGGAAACCCAATCGCTGCACTGGTCCATTGAGCATTAGCACATAAGAAATCATGGCAAATAATGTGCCGACGGTCATTATGTCATCCAAGACAAGCGGTGAGCCAAACCACAGCAGCAAGAATATGCTCAACGCGACAAGGAACTGGAAGAGAGGCCAATTATTCGCCCAGGTGCGAATGACGTTGACGCGCCGGATATACCATTCGTCGTTGTCCACATCAAACTTCTTTAATTCATAAGGTTCGCGTCCAAATGCTTTGATCACACGAATGCCTGTCATCGATTCCTGCATCGTGGCGGAAAGTACGCTCATCTGTTCTTGTATACGTTTGAACATTGGGCGAACCTTGCCGCCAAACCGTACTGTCGCGAAGATGAGGAGCGGCATGGGTATAAGGGCAATGAATGCCAGGCGTGGTGCTTCATAGAGCATGGCTATCGTCACACCGACAAGTAATATGATCGTGGCCAACAAATCTGCCAGACCAATGCCGATAAATCGTTCAGTTTCACTAATGTCACTAGTGGCACGACTCATCATGTCGCCGGTGTGGCTGCGATCATGAAAGGCGAAAGGTTGGTTTTGCACGCTGTTATAAAATTCATTGCGCAAATCAAAACCAACACGATGTGAGAGCCATTCGCCATAATAACGCTGCCCAAATGAGGTTATGCCACGTATGAGGGCAATGCCCAAGATAACAGCAGCTGCGATGAATAAAGCTAACGCATTGCCTGCTGCCAGACCATTGTCAATGGCGAGTTTGATGATTTGAGGAACTAATAAATTGAGGCCAGTGGTGATGAGTACGGCGCTGTAGGCCAAAACTAATTGGGTGGGATACGGCCGTAGATAACTAAAAAGCCGCCGGTACACGTCAACTTTGGGACGTGTCTGTGCTTCTTCTTGTGTCACGAATACCTCCAAATAGCAAATCCCAAGGAGTGGAAAGTTGCCCTAATCCTACCTGACAAAAGAAATCCGTTAGCATTATTTTCAAAACCTCCCGCTAACGGCAGAACCATCCATTCTAGCAGATCAACTCTGATTATCCACAGTTTTTTAAGCAGTTATTTAATGAAAACCTATGATTCCATTCTTCTTTTGCCACGGATTGAATTTCTTTACCCATCCATGGCAAATAGCTGGCAAACAAAAAGCGGAGGATGGCAAACAGGCCATCCTCCGCCATGTTTCGGGCAGGTATCTGGGAGTAATATTAGCTTTCGGTGATTGTCACCGAATTCATGACATCTCCCTGACGGATGGCGTCAACCACGTTTTGACTCTTTTTACCGGTAACTTTGCCAAAAACGGTATGTTTGCCGTTGAGATGTGCCTGTGGACCATGGGTGATGAAAAATTGACTGCCATTGGTGCCTGGGCCTGCATTGGCCATTGAAATGACACCGGTTTCATGTATGAGTGGATTGCCGGCAAATTCATCTGCGAATTTATATCCAGGGCCGCCACGACCTGTACCAGTGGGATCACCGCCTTGAATCATAAAGTTAGCTATCACACGGTGGAAGATAACCCCATCGTAATAACCTTCACGAGCCAAAAAGACGAAGTTGTTGACGGTGATAGGCGCATATTGCGGTGCCAATTCAAGTTCGATGATACCTTTGTTGGTGTTGATGCTGGCCAAATATTTTTTCTTGGGGTCAATTGTCATTGCGGGTGGAGTGCTCCACTGTTTTGAACTCATGTTTTTGTTCCTTAAATCCTTTTTCTGTGTGTAAAGTTGTTGGTTTTCGTTGTAGCCTCAAGTTAATCACCGAAACCGGCGCTGCCTTCAGATTCTTTGAGACCATTGACTAAATTGATGTATTCTTGTTTGGCAGTGTCCTGGTTTGTGCCTTTGCGTTTTTGCCAGGCATCATATTTGGCACGGCCGACAAAATCAGTGAATCCGGGGCGTTTGCCCGCCACATCACCGACGGTAGCTTGTTTGTAAAGACTGTAGAGCTTGAGCATTGTGTCGTTGTCGGGTCGTTTGGTTAGTTGTTTGGAAGCGACAACGGCCGTTTCGAATTGAGTTTGTAGATCAGACATGAAATCCTCCTTCTTGAATGCGGAATGTGGATTGCAGAGTGAAATAAATCCCATTTCCGTGTGCTTTTAATGAATGGATGTAAGTGAGTGCTTTTCAACTATACTGCATTTTGAAGTTTGAATCATCTATTGTAGAGGATTTATATCTGTTTCACATTTATTTTTGTGCTCAATAATATTTAATGATCTACACCGCTATAAGCTTGACATAAATTGATAGATGGTGTCATCATGTCCCGGCAAGCCCTCATGAGCAAAATCGGGATAGATAGCTAACTGTTTGGGTGCGGTAATCTTATTATAAGCTGCAAATTGAGTGGATGGCGGGCAGATGGTGTCGCGTAGGGCGACTGCCATCAAAATTTCAGCTTGAATGCGGCTGCAAAGATGTTGCACATCGATATAACCTAATTTGGTGAAAACGGCCGTTTCACGTTCATGACGTGGATCAAATCGGCGAAAATAATCACGGAGTTCAGCATAAGCACCTTCATCCAAATCCATTTCCCACACACGTTGATAATCGCATAAGAAAGGAAAATTAGGTGCAGCCAACTTGATGCGTGGTTCCAGCGCTGCGCACGCCAAAGTCAAGCCACCACCCTGGCTGCCGCCAGTTGCGCCAACGCGGTTCGCGTCGACATCCGGCAGCTCCATAATAATGCGAGCCAGTTGGGCTGTGTCTAAAAAAATGTTGCGGAATAACAAGTTTTTTGCATCCAAATCATCTAAACCGCGAATGATATGACCATGCAGTGTGCCACCGCGAACGCCGCCAATATCTTCAGAAAGCCCTCCTTGTCCACGGCAATCCAATGCTGCGACGGTAAACCCGCGTGCGACGTAGCCTAAACGGCTAACCCAATCACCCGCGTTCCCACTATATCCGTGAAACATCAGCAGGGCAGGATGTTGGGCAGCAGGTCGCCGAGGTTGCCATAATTTGGCATGGATACGTGCTCCCCCGACGCCAGTGAAATAGAGATGGCTGCAAATGGCGAACTCAGTTTGAAAGTCAGCCGGTATAATTTCTACTTGGGGATTGAGCGCGTGCATTTCTGCTAAACTGTCGTCCCAATAGCTGTCAAAATCGGCCGGGCGTGGGTTGAGGCCTGAGTAACTATACAATTCTTCGAGAGGGTAATCAAAGCTAAGCGGCATGGTTATGATTCCTTATAAATTGTTCGTCTAAAAAAACTTCCCGTTTTGTTTGTAGTAACCGTTTTAGTGGACCGGACGACTAAAGTCGTTACTATGAACGTATTTGTGGACGCTTCCTTATAAATTGTTCGATAGCTTGGGCGACACCATCGTGATTATTATCGGCCGTGATGCTGTGAGCAACAGCTTTCACATCTGTGGAGCCATTTTCCATTGCCACAGCAATGCCCACCATTTGCAGCATTTCGATATCGTTATTGCCATCCCCAATCGCGAGGACATTTTCTGGGGGAATCTCTAATTCTGCTAATAAACGTTGTAGGCCATCCCCTTTGGAAGTGTTGGCCGGTAAGATTTCGATATAGTGTGAAACCGCCTGGGTTACTTCACCAGTCGATCCGAGTTTTGCTTGTAACTGCTCAGCAAGCGTGATTTCGTTATCAGCAGCGCAAAGGATTATTTTGTTGATTGACAAGTTATCTAGCTGGGGCAGAAGAGGACCAATCACTTCAGGAAGTGGTTCATGATATTGGCTGGCGAGTAAATGCCGGTAAACTGTGTCTTGGTTGGTTACGATTCCGTTTGGGCAATAGACAATTTGAGTGAGGTTATGAGTTTGGGCAAAGTTGAGGGTGGTTACGGCCGTTTCCCTCGCCATAATCCGTGCATATCGCAGCGAGCCGTCGGCATTGTGGATCATGGATCCTTGTGAAAAGACACCCGGTGTATTCAAGTTCAATTCAGTAATGACGGCCGTTGCTGACGCACGCGATTTTCCAGTGGCTAAAATAACCATAATACCTTGTGCACATGCAGCCTGAATCGCAGCGGCATTACGCTCTGAAACACGCCCTTGACTATTGAGTAATGTGCCATCAAGATCAATGGCAATAAGTTTAATTTCTGGATGCATAATTGTATAGATTTTACCAATATATTC
>JAGRDI010000036.1 GCA_020432765.1 Anaerolineales bacterium
CTTTGTGTTCTCTGTGTTCTCTTTAGCAATAAATCTAGGAGATAATGATATGAAAACAGCTTTGGTATGTGGTGCGGGTGGCTTTATTGGTGGTCACCTGGTGCAGAAATTGAAAGATGAAGGCTATTGGGTACGTGGTGTTGATATTAAAGAACATGAATACCGCACAACGGCCGCAGACGAATTTCTCGTTCTCGATTTGCGTGAAGAGGTCAATTGTATACAAGCCCTGACTTTAGGCGACGGTACGTTTGATGAGGTTTACCAATTAGCCGCCGATATGGGCGGTATGGGCTTTATCCATTCGGCCGAATGCGAAATCATGCATAATAGTGTGCTAATTAATATCCACATGTCACATCATGCAGCCAGATTGGGTGTGCCACGCTATTTCTTTTCATCATCTGTGTGCATTTACCGCGATATGCAGATTGGCGAACCTGAAATGACGGAAGCAGAAGCGATTCCAGCGAATCCTGATAATGAATATGGCTGGGAAAAATTGTATTCAGAGCGTATGGCAATGGCGTATGAACGTAATCAGGGCATGACGGTGCGTATCGCACGCTTCCAAAATTGTTACGGTCCTTATGGCACTTGGACAGGAGGCCGCGAAAAGGCCCCTGCGGCAATTTGCCGCAAAGTGGCTGAAATTGAAAATGGCGGCACGATTGAGGTATGGGGGGATGGAACGGCCGTACGTTCTTACACTTATGTCAATGATATGGTTGATGGCATTTACCGTCTGATGCATTCTGATTTGCAGGGCGCAGTCAACATTGGTTGTCCGCAATATGTGAGTGTGAATGAGCTGGTTGCGACCGTTGCCAAAGTTTCCGGCAAAACCGTCAACGTCAAACATATCGACGGCCCTGTCGGTGTGCAATCACGCAACTTTAGCAATCAGCGCATTTATTCAATCGGTTGGCAATCTAATTACGATCTGCAAGCCGGTATTACCGAAACATATAAATGGATTGAAGAACAAGTCAAAGCAGCAAGTTGAAATATTAACTAGCAATTTGGCGGAGAATCCTGTTTTGTAACCAAGGTGTCCCCGCCGCATCTATGGGAAACGCGGGATAAAACCACAGGTGATGGAATTTTTCCAATAGATTGCTAGCTCACAAAATAACAAGGGGGTTTAAAGGAAAAATGAGCAACTTTAAAATGAATCAACCACAAAACCGGTTAATCGGGGATCCACCCAAAATCGGTATACGGCCGACTATCGACGGCCGTCGCAATGGTGTCCGGGAATCACTTGAGGATGTGACCATGGGCATGGCACAAAATGTAGCCAAATTTCTAAGCACGAATCTACGCCACGCAAACGGACTGCCGGTTGAATGCGTGGTCGCCGATAGTTGTATTGGTGGTGTAACTGAGGCCGCGCAAACAGCGGCAAAATTCGCACGCGCAGGGGTTGGCGTTTCGTTAACCGTGACGCCATGCTGGTGCTACGGCTCTGAAACGATGGATATGGACCCATTGATGCCCAAAGCTGTCTGGGGATTTAATGGCACTGAACGCCCTGGTGCAGTCTATTTGGCGGCAGTGATGGCCGCTCACTCACAAAAAGGATTACCTGCGTTTAGCATATACGGCCGTGACGTTCAAGACAGTGGCGACACATCCATTCCAGCCGATGTGCAAGAAAAGTTGCTGCGCTTTGCCAAAGCAGGATTGGCAGCTGCAACCATGCGCGGCCACTCCTATCTGGCAATGGGCGGCGTTTCAATGGGCATTGCTGGTTCAATAGTCGATCAGCCATTCTTTGAAGAATACCTGGGCATGCGTGTCGAAACCATCGACATGACCGAATTTACGCGGCGCATTGCCGAGGGTATCTTCGATCCTGACGAATATGCAAAAGCATTAGCCTGGACAAAAGCAAACTGCATCGAAGGCAAAGATTACAATGACCCCACTCACAAGCGCACACGCCAACAATTAGACAACGATTGGGAAACATCCGTCAAAATGGCGCTCATTGCACGCGATTTGATGATCGGCAATCCACGCCTGGTCGAATTGGGCTATGCCGAAGAAGCCAATGGGCATAATGCCATCGTCAGCGGTTTCCAGGGACAGCGCCAATGGACCGATCATTTCCCTAATGGTGATTTCCTGGAGGCGATTCTGACAAGCTCTTTTGATTGGAATGGCATCCGCCAACCCTATATCGTTGCGACTGAAAACGATGCCCTCAATGGAGTCAGTATGCTGCTGGGACATTTGCTCACTGGCACAGCTCAGATTTTCTCAGACGTGCGTACCTATTGGAGTCCTGACGCGGTCAAACGTGTAAGTGGTTATGAACTTTCAGGCAAAGCAAGCGGCGGCATTTTGCATCTGATTAATTCTGGCCCCACGGCACTAGACGGCACTGGACAACAAACAAAAGATGGACAGCCAGTCATGAAACCGTGGTGGGATATTACCTCTGAAGACGCCAATGCGTGTCTGCAAGCGACAACGTGGCATGCGGGCATGACTGAATATTTCCGTGGCGGCGGCTGGTCAACCCGCTTCCGCACAAAAGGGAATATGCCTATGACAATGTGCCGCATCAATTTGGTCAAAGGTTTGGGACCGGCACTGCAAATTGCGGAAGGGTATTCAATTGAATTGCCTCCTGATGTGCACGACATTTTGGATCAACGCACCAATCCAACCTGGCCAACGACTTGGTTTGTACCCAACACAACTGACAGCGGCGCTTTCCGTGATGTGTACACAGTGATGAGCAATTGGGGGGCGAATCATGGTGCGATTTCCTATGGACACATCGGCACAGATTTGATCGCGTTGGCTGCTATTTTGCGCATCCCAGTTTATATGCACAATGTGCCTGAGGAGCAAGTTTTTCGACCACATGCTTGGGCGGCGTTTGGCGCTATGGAGCCACAAGGGGCTGATTTCCGCGCATGCGCGAATTTTGGACCGCTTTATGGGTGATTTTCCCACCGATTAATGCAGTTTTTCCTACGGCTCTGGTGTCAAGATTGGGCCAGTGGTGACCAAGATCGAACTTTGCACCAACTGGGCACGCACATCATTCGGCAAAATCACAGTAGGCGAAACTTCTACGCTGCTATTCGGTTCTAGTAACGTTGCGTCAATCGTCACGCGCACCAACCCTGGTTCTGTCTCAATCTGGTTTAATGTCGGCAATGGGCCAGTCAACAAGAGTTCAATAAACTGTGGGTCAACAGTAATTTCAAACTCGCCACGATCGTTGATAATTTCTATCGGCCGTTCAATCAATAAATCACTTGTGCGTGCAGAAACATCCACAATAACCGTGACTGTAGAGATGATCACGCCATCTTGATCGATTGCCTGTACGTCATTCGGCAAGTCAAGCGGCACACGTATGTGCGACTCGCCGGTTATCTCAGTCAAATCAACAGGCAGCGTATCAACCCAACTGGTTAACTCGGCAATTTGATTGGGATTGCCCTGTATGGTCACAGTCGCCGGCGTAACACGCAAGTTACTAAGCCAATAACCGTCTGGCGGTGAACCTTCAGTCACAGCCCGCACACCGACATTACGTGCGTCAATACGCCGCCGAATCGGCACAAATACTTGGACTTGATCGGGATTAATGATTACACCTTCAATCTTTTCGCCATTTTGGTCTAAAGCCGCAAGCATTTGCAGTGAATTAATTGAAGCCGTCGAGTTAGCAACAGAAACGGCCGCTTGCACCTGCGCAACCCCCTCGACAATCGTAGACGGTCCTGTGACGGTAACCTCCGTTGGTCGGGCTTGTGGATCGCCGGCTACTTCATAAGCAGGCGACATTTGATCAGCATCCTGCAATTTAACCGTCACTGGAACAGTCCGACTAATAACTGGCGCTACCGAAACCATAATTTGGGATGGAATTGCAGTTATATCAGTTACATATGGCACTAGACTGATCACCTCAACAGGTACTTCTTGTGGTTCTGAATCAATGCCTGCCAGCGAAACCGTCGCTTGAAAACTATCTGGCCCCAATGTATCAACACGGCTTAAGGTTGTCTGGGCATCTACCGATATGCTTGCTGGCAAGCTGTTTGTTAACACAGAATCCGGTGGCATATCGAGCACTTGTAAGGGGATGTTGTCTACGCGCACATTTTCCAAGGGGTCTGCCTGAGCACGAACGGCCGTTGCGGCAAACAAGGCCAAGGCAAAGGCCAGTAATATGAAGATAACCTCACGCACAATTTTACGCCAACCGGGCCAATGAAAACGCCAGTGGAATGCTTGCATAAATGTATGCCATTTGCGTGGTGATTCAGTTGATAATTTGTCCGGCTGTGTGTAAAAATTTGCCAACTCCTGCCGAATTGTCGTCGAATCTAAGTCAAAGTTTAATTTACCTTGATGTGCCAGGGAAATTGCACCAGTTTCTTCACTCACAATGATAATCAACGCATCACTGGCCTCACTCATGCCGACAGCAGCACGATGGCGTGTTCCCATACGACGATTGATGGTTTGCAGGCTGCGATCAGTTAGTGGCAGGATACAGCCAGCCGCCGCGACTTGGTCGCCACGTACAACTACAGCACCATCATGCAGCGGGGTTTTGTCAAAAAAGATGGTTTGCAATAGTTCGGGGGTAATACGGCCGTTTAACGGAATGCCTGTCTCCATTATATCTTGCAGGTCTGTATCCCCTTCCAATACAATTAACGCGCCAGTTTTAGATTTAGCCAGATTGTCAATCGCCCAGACAACAGGTGGTATCACTCGGTCAGCTGCATCTTTACGCAGAGAGGATGAAAATCCAACACGACGGCCAATCTGTTCCAAAAAGGCACGCAGCTCCGGCTGCAAGATGACCGGTGTCACCACCACCATCGCCAACAAACCGACCATAATAATGAGGTCAAAGGTGGGCAAGGGCAGCAAAACAAACGTCAGTACCAGCACAAGACCCAACGTCAACAAACCACGCACAAGCAGCGCCACACGGCTGCGGCGTACAAGGCGGATGAAGATATAGAATGTGATCGCAACCAACACAATATCAACCACATCAAACCATTCCATAGATTGCAAGCGGAAGATAAAGGCGTTGATGATCGTTTCGAAATAGCTCATGGTGGGATGTCCGATTAAAAGTCTAACAGATGATGGTATCCTAACTGTAGCAAATGTCTAGACGAAACGGCCGTTGTTGCCCTGCGCTTCACCTACTGTTAAAAAAACTAAACCATTCCTAGTATCAAATAAAGGTGTCCAGGAGGTGAATGTATGCAATGATCGGAGCGGCTGAAACAAATGCAAAGCAAGGCAGTGGCATTATACACTCATTTTATCTTTGGGGAAGTTGCGACGAAGCAACTTATGAGTTGGCAAGGCAAATCTTGGAGCGGGTTACCCAGCAAAGGTGGTATAGCATTTTCTGCAGCGTTAGAGGTGTATCAAAGTGATTGGAAACGATTGCAACAAGCCATCCCCACGCGCTACATATTATCGCAGGTAATTTTAATCAGAGACTTGTCAGGAGACACGGCCGCGAGCGATCCATTATTGAATTTAAATTTCAACTTTCCAACGAGGGCTGAGCCTGTCGAAGCCCGGGCTTCGACAAGCTCAGCCCTCGTTGGTCAAATTGCAAAACAATTGTGCAGCAGAGTATTAGCTTGAAAGATAAGTTGACAAATATTTTTCGTCAGAGGTCAAGCAGCTAATCCACGGAGAAAATGAGTACTGAATACGGGCCAACAGTGATAGTGCCTGCGCAAGGCATAACGGCCGTTACTTCTACATTACCTTCCACGACCTCCACATCAGCACAAATATAATCACCAAACTCGTCATCATACTTGTTTAAGTCGCTGTTAAAACGTACACGCCACAGCCCAGGATGTGGAAATCCTATTTCATAATCGATCAATGGTTTGTGCGAAAAGTTCGCTACCACAATCACATCATCCCCAGCGCCGCCGGCAAACCAGCGATGATAAGCGATAACTTTTTGTTCGTTATCAACATGGTAAACATTAACATGTGCACCAGTTAAGCCGCGTGTATTATTGTCACTGTTGCGACGTAAATGAATCAGGTCACGATAAAGCTGAACAACACCGCTGTTAGTTACGGCTTTTTGCCAGTCTAACGGCACATGATCATCAAACCAACCGCCTTCCAGGAACTCCTGCCCTTGAAACAGCATCGGCACGCCCGGTGTTGTCAACATCAGCGCAGCGCCAAGTACCGCCCGCTTTTTGGCGAAAAGCGTAGCGGCCGTTCCCGGCGCAATTTCTTCAGGCACCCGAGCTTTGCCATTGGCCACCTCATCATGAGATTCGGTATAAATCACACGCGCAAAGGCATCTTCTCCATAACGAAAAGTGATGGCATCGCATACAGCCACCATGTCACGGTCTTCATCGTGCGGCGTGATAATCGCTTTGCGGATCGGATGCACGAAATGGCTGTCCCACTGTGAATTAAAGCCGGCGCCACCCGCTGCGGTGTCATTTGTCAGCCAGGCATTACCTTGCAAATCTTCGGCAATGTTGAGTTTGTGCGGCCAACGGCCGTTTACCTCAGCATTAATCATTTGCATCAATGACCACCCTTCAGGAATGTCACTGTTGGGATCATTATCATGGCCATGCACATTACGGATGAATGCAGTGGCATCCCAGCGTAAGCCATCGACACCAAATTCTTCCAGCCACATGATCACATTATCACGGATATATTGGCGCACTTCGGTACGGCCGTAATCGGGACGTGTCTCAGCCCATGGCGTTTGTGCGCGCCAATCGTTGTAAAAGTAAATGCCACCTTTTCCATCTTGCTGCCAGCCGTCAAACTGCCACAAGCTCAAATCTTGGGGGCCAAAATGATTGTAGACCACATCCACAATCACCGCAATGCCATGTACATGTGCGGCGCGAATCAACTTTTGCAATCCTGCGCGTCCGCCATAAGTTTGGGTAATGGCAAAAGGAAAAGCAGGATTGTAACCCCATGAATAATCTCCTGGGAATTCCTTCACCGGCATTAGTTCAATGGCATTGATCCCCAAAGATTGTAAGTAAGGCAGTTTATCGACTACGCCCCGGAAAGTGCCGGGCAGGTCAGTGCCATCGGCGGCAAAGGTGCCCACGTGTAACTCATAAATCACCAACTCGTTAAGCAGCGGCATCTGGAAATCATCTGCTTCCGGCGTTTCCAATTCTGTGCCGGCACTGATAACGCTGTTGAGGAATGGCGGCGCGATCTCGGTAGCATAGGGATCAGCGCGGGTTATCATTTGCGCCGCATTGCGTACAATAAATTTATACTCATCGCCGGGCTGCGCCCCGGCCACATCAGCCGACCAATAGCCATTGGCTTCATGTGCAAGCTCTGTGCGATTCAGCGACCAGTTGTTAAAGCTGCCACTCACAAAGACAGCGTGGGCATTGGGTGCCCAAACACGGAAGGTAGTTCCTTCCGGTTGGGGTATCGCGCCCATACCTGGCTGGGTAGACGACCGCAACGGCCGTATGCGGTGCAGCAAGGGTCGTGTGTATTCATAAAGTCGGTCACGCCAGGGCAAATCGCCTGACATATAATTCTGATTCATATTCGAACCTCCTGATAACCTCACTTTGGGGAAGCACAAATGTGGCAACTCCTTCAGTGACAGTTAAATACGCCACCGGCAAAAGGCCAATTGGCGTTTCAGGGGGCAAGACTAAGCCGCTTGTATAAGAAAAACGTTAACACACTTTTCGGTCAACAAATTGTAAAGAGTAATAGCAATCAAGATATTGCACACAAATTTGTGGATTACTCGAGTGATTCATGTTCTTTGCAATTTCAGATGAGTAAAAATTCCTCGCAGAACAACTTACTTATGCTAAACTTATCTATTTTGTTATGTCAAGCCATCGAGGAAGGTTGTGACGAGACGTGTGTAGCTTTCATCTTTATCGAGGGGTAGTTTGAAGCCAACGGCCGTTTCCAGCGACACAAATCCATGCACAAGCGCACGAAAACCACGAATAGCATGGTAGGCATCATCCCCTTTTAAATTGAAAGAGGCCATTACCAATAAAAGCAGCTGCAGCCATTCATTGGTCAAAGCCGATAACTCCGCATCATCTGGTTCAGGCGCACGAATCGTCAGTGGATAAATACCTGGCTGCTCGTGGGCAAAACAGCGGTAGGCATATGCCATCGCCAACAAAGCATCGCGCCCTACTTTGCCATAAGATGCTTCACGTACCTGCGCCAGTAATTGGCGGCTTCCCAACAACGTTAACTCGCGCTGCAAGCCCGCTATGCCTTTAACATGGTTATAAAGTGAAGGCACACGCACATCCAACGCCTGAGCTAATTGAGTCAAGGTGAGTCCTTCAGTTGTGCCAGCTTCGTTTGCTAAATATGCAGCCTTGGTTACGACTAATTCTTGATTTAATCGTCTGGTTTTTGCCATAAATGGTTTTCCTTTATCACTCGGCGGATAAATCCGCAGCTACAATTACCCTGTCGACCTGCGTCAATTATTTTACAGGCGACATAAGTTATCTTTGTGTTTGTAGGAGCAGTTTTAACTGCTGTTTACCTTACTTTCATTGATTTTTCCGCTTCACGAATAGCTTTTTCGATTGCAGTCTGTGGATTTTTAAGCACACGGCCGTGCCCCACAGCCAAACGGGTTGGGTTGAGGTCACGCAGGGTATAGGCAGTTTGCAGAGCAGTCTCCTTATGCCAGGTTGCCATAGCCGGAAAGGGAAATAACCAACGCATTTGTCCAGCAACGGCCGTACCGCCGGCTGTCTGAAAAGCATCGCCCGCAATCAAGCTGCCATCGCGCTCATCAAAAAAGGCGATCTGGTCAGGGGTATGTCCAGGCGCAGCAACCACGCGCAATGAACCAAGGCAATCACCTGACTGAAGCTGTCGGGTCGCCGGCGTTGTACAGGTCACAAAAGAGCCGCGTAATTTGTCCTGCGGTTCTGTAGATAATAATGTCAGATCGCCAACAAGAAATTGGACCGTGCGCGCGTTTAAAACAATGTCGGCATCCTGCAGTTGCGCGGCAACGGCATCAAACGATCCTGCGTGGTCGCCATGTGCATGCGTTAAAGTAATGCGCGTAATTGGTTGGTTGAGAGAAACGGCCGTTGCCAATATACTGTTTGCGCTGCCAGACATGCCCGTATCCACTAAAGTCAGGCCATCCACCTCACGCACGAGATAACAGTTAAAGGCACCCAAACGCGTCAACTGCCATAAATTTTCACTAACTTGCGTAACTTTCATTTTTGATCTCCCAGCATATAAACTAATTTAATTAATATATAAACTAATCTTTATAGTTTGTCAAGTTTTTGCTTTGACATCCTGGCAATTTGGGGTAGCATCAGAAATTATGGAACAAAAATTACAAGAACTAAAAGTTCGCCTCGCCGAAATAAATGATCTAAATGGGGCAATAGCGCTGCTAAACTGGGATCAGGCAACATACATGCCGCCAGGTGGCGCAGCCGCACGTGGCCGTCAAATGTCAACCATCAGCAAACTGGCGCACACAAAACTGACTGATGCTGCTGTTGGCAAGCTGTTGGATGATTTACAAGCGTATGCCGACAGCCTGCCATATGACAGTGACGATGCCGGCTTAATTCGGGTGACACGCCATGATTATGAGAAGGCAACCAAGATTCCCCCACAGCTGCTGGCCGATTTTTACAGCCACAGCGCCGCTGCCTATCAAGTCTGGACGGTTGCACGTCCCCAAAATGATTTTGCGGCAGTACGGCCGTTGCTGGAAAAAAGCGTCGATCTCAGCCGGCAAATCGCCGAGTGTTTCCCTGGTTACGAGCATATCGCGGATCCGTTGATCGATTTTTCAGACCAAGGTATGCGCGCAAACACTGTGCAAACACTGTTTGCAAAACTACGTGACCAACTGGTTCCACTGGCCGAAGCAATTACCGCGCAAGACCCGATCGATGACAGTTGTCTGCGCCAACATTATCCCGAAACGCCTCAATTTGATTTCGGCATAGCGGCGATCAAAGATTATGGCTATGATTTTGATCGCGGTCGCCAAGACAAAACCCACCACCCCTTCATGACCAAGTTCTCTTTAGGCGATGTGCGTATCACCACACGTGCCAATGAAAACAACTTGAGCGAAGCGTTGTTTAGCACTTTGCACGAAGCCGGCCATGCACTCTATGAGCAAGGCATCAACATGGATTTCGAAGGTTCGCCGCTTGCTGAAGGCACTTCCGCTGGTGTGCATGAAAGTCAGTCGCGTCTCTGGGAAAATATGGTCGGCCGTTCCCTCAATTTTTGGCAGCATTATTACCCCAAACTGCAAGCCGCTTTCCCACAACAACTCGCTACTGTCCCGCTCACAACCTTCTATAAAGCTATCAACAAAGTACAACGCTCATTAATCCGCACCGATGCCGATGAAGTTACCTACAATTTGCATGTGATGATTCGCTTTGACTTGGAATTGGCGCTTTTGGAAGGCAGTTTGGCAGTTAAAGATTTACCAGAAGCATGGCACGCACGTTATCAATCTGACTTAGGCATGCGTGCTCCCAATGATATCGATGGTGTGTTACAAGATGTGCATTGGTATGGCGGGTTTGTCGGTGGCGCTTTTCAGGGATACACATTGGGCAACATCATGAGCGCTTTGTTTTATGATCAAGCCGTAAAAGCCCATCCCGAAATTCCGACCGAAATCGCTGCAGGACAGTTCGGCACTCTGCATACCTGGCTGCGCGAAAACATTTACCGATACGGCCGTAAATTCACCGCCAACGAATTAATCGAACGCACTACTGGCAGCCCACTAACTATCGAACCCTATATGAATTATCTGCGCAGCAAATTCGGCTCAATTTATAATTTGTAAAGCCTGTCAGCCTAGATGCCCACCCAGCCAGGCTGATTGCTGCCCGGCTAACCCGGCTGAATGCTAAAAAAATGCAACAAAACGACCTTGTCATTCGCGTCAGCCCATTCATGTTTCTAAAGCGATTGGTGTTGATCGAGTTCTTTTTTGCCCTTGGACCAGCACTTTTACTGGCTTTCCTCGATATCTTGCTTAATGTTCGCGGGAATTATGAGGAGTTGGCTTTTGCCAACACGTTATCCTACAACTTTCTGTTCATCTTATTGCTGACAACATTACAAATCATTATCGTTGGAACTGTGTTTGCCAGCTGGTACGCCTCAATTTACATGGTCAATCCGCAGCAATTGCGCTTTCAGGGCTTATTTTTGCGTACACCACGTATCATCGCCAACACCCCATCCATCACCCACATCGACATAAAACAAGGTCGTCTTGGCACGCGCTTTGATTATGGGACATTAAAAGTCTATAGTTCAAATACAACAAAAGCAGCCGTATTAAAAGATGTCTCCGCTCCCTTTGAACACAGCCGCTTAATTGAAGATTTGGTTACACCCGAAGAAACGGCCGTAACCCTACCCATCCCGCAATCAGTCAACGCACTCATCGCCGGCGGCGAAAATCAATATGTCGAATTCAAATCAAGTTTAATGTGGGATTACCGGCAGCAGCGCATCAACAAAGAACTCTATGTACCGGTGATGAAAAATGTGGTCGCCTTCATGAACACCAGCGGCGGCGCGGTGCTCATTGGTGTCAACGATGATGGCAAAGCACTCGGCCTGGAACCTGATCTAAGTGCCATACCCAAAAAAGACAACGATGGTTTTGAAAATGTATTTAACCAAGCTTTCAATAAAATGATTGGGGCTGAGTTTCGCCAATTTGTTGAGGTAACTTTTCCTGATATTGGTGGGGTGATTGTGTGTTTGCTATTGATACGGCCGTCACACGAACCCGCTTACCTCAACCACAAAGGGGAGGAGCAATTCTACATTCGCGCCGGCAACGCCAGCCAACCCCTCCCCATCAGCAAAGCCACACGCTATATTCGCAAACGGTTTGAACCCAGCTAATCAGCATTTCAGCCAATCGGCTTAAGCGGATTGGCTGAAATACTGAGATGCTGACAAGCTATCTATTCCTGCCATATTTCTCGTGACTTGACACCCAATCGGATGAAGAAATGGCTGAAGCCAACGAAATCTCACCAGCCAAAACCACACCAGCCACAATTTCAGCAAAACGATTCACTTTGTTACGGCCGACACACCCAAGCAACTCTAAACTTTCATTTTGGGTTGCCAGGCCAACACCGCCTCCATACGTCGCCACAATCAACGATGGAATCGTTATCGACATATAAAGATCGCCATCTGGCTGCATCTCAGTATAAGCGATCGCCGCCGATGATTCAGACACATTGGCCACATCTTGTCCGGTGGCAATAAACATCGCTGTGATGCCATTAGCCGAATGTGCACCATTATTGTTAGCCCCCGACAAAATCGCACCAACATTAGCAATACTCGCATGGTATGCCAACGTTTCTGGCTCTACACGCATATTTTGGATCAACACATCCCGATTGATGATTGCTTCGGCCGTGACACGCTTACCACGTGTATGCATGATATTGACCTGTGATGCCTTCTTGTCTGTCGCCAAATTCGATTCAAGGTAAAAATGTTTAATACCCGGATATTCCTCTAAAATCCAGCCACAAGCAGCAAAAGTGGCACGCCCCACCATATTTTGGCCGGCTGCATCCCCAGTCGTATAGTTAAATCGCAGATAGGCAAATTTACTAGCCAAATAAGGGTCAATATACGACAACTTGGCCACACTTGACGTCGCCTCGGCATGATCGCGAATCTCAAACATATGATCCTCGACCCAACTGACAAAATCACGAGCCTCCCGTGCGTTTTCAAAGACAAAAACCGGAGCCCGCTGCATCGCATCACCGACAACACTACATGTGACACCACCCGATAAGTTGAGAATTTTCATGCCGCGGTTGTAAGAAGCGACCAATGTCCCTTCAGTTGTTGCCATAGGCACAAAAACTTCCTCATCTTGCACATGCTCACCATGAATGTGCAGTGGTCCGGCAATGCCTATTGGAATTTGGGCCACACCAACAAAGTTTTCAATGTTGCCATTGGTAATATGGGGATCAAATGAATAATGTGGAATATGCTTTAATTGAACACCAGTGAGCTTTTCTACAAAAGATTGCCGTTCTTTGATTATCTCCGGTTTGTAATCATCGTTGTTGTCGCGTGGAATTTTGATGCGATGTTCATGCACCTCACTAATCGCCCCTTCCACTTTGAGGGTCAATTTGCCATATGTCGGCGCGGAGAACTGCACTTCAATCTTGTGTTTGCCGGTCGCCAGGGGGTCGATAGCCGATATGATGTTTAAAACGCGACGCAGTGGAAAATCAATCGGGTTTGCGGCCAAATCAGCCACTGTCAGCAACTCTCCATCACCCAAATCGAGCGTGAGCGCATCTAAAGGCACCGCTTTACCATCAAATTTTACAGCATGCAAATTTGTAATTTGCGTATCGGTCAAACGGTTTTTGACTGTAAAAACAACACCGCCATCAATATTTTGCAGACTGCCATTCGTATATAATTGTCTAAGTAATAAGCTGGGAATGCCTAGGGCCATATTTCTCTCCTATTATCGGGAAGTTTTGGTTATTGTACCATAAACTAAGCGGCGACAAACTAGGCTCAAGCGTACTAAAAACGGCTTATGCTTCTTGCGGCAATTTACCTGTCACTCCCAAAATCCAACGCATACATTTATGACCAAAATCGGCAGTTGTTCCATACATCATGGGACAGCCACCGGGGATTACATTAATACCATTTTCGCGGCACATGGCAACGGCCGTTTCTGAAACACTACTATTACTCTCCCCAAAAAGCGCATTGTAATGCATCCACACATGCGGAATTCCAAGCTCGACACATTCGCCCACAACCTTTTCGGTAATTTCAGGGCGTGTCGCGATCATTACGGCATCCACCCCGCCAGGAATTGCTTTTAGATTAGGGTAACAAGGCTCCCCATTGATCTCTGTTGCATTTGGATTAATCGCAAACACCGCGTATCCGCG
>JAGRDI010000037.1 GCA_020432765.1 Anaerolineales bacterium
AACAGCTAATAGTGTATCCGACAGACGGCGCTGTGGCTAGTTGAGGCTAAAAATCAGTGTTACAATTTAACCTATGACCAAACAGACACAATCAGCAGCAAGTTCGATTTCACCGGCATTACGCGCACTATTTGCTTTTGTTATTCCCGTTTTCATCGGGGTTATTATCAGCCAACTCATCAACAATAATTTTGTTATCGACGAAAATTCTGGGCTGGGTGTATCGGCCGTTATCTTGGCAGGTCTCGGAATCATGGCCTGGCTCTTGGGCATGTTTTGGTATGGCGTCTCCGGTATGGGCGTACGTGGGGGCCGGCCACTGTTTTCGGGTATCGGATTCGCCGTTTTGGGTTGGGTCGCCTTTTTGGTCTTACGTTTTGTTTTTGTTGAGATTGAAGGCTTTGGTCCTGCAAATTCTGCACGCGCCTACATCTATTTATTCCTATTTGAAGCATTTGCGCTGCAAATCTGGACGTTTGGTCTGCTTTTTCATGCTATATCAGAATGGCGCGGCCCGGTCACATCAGCAATTGTGAGTGGGATCATTTTTGGGTTGGCGGCAGCCCTGTTGTTTCAAGAAGCTTTTTACACCACACCTATGAGTACAATGTATTTCATTATTTGGGGTGTTATGTATGGCATGATTCGGCTGCGAACAGGCAGCTTGGTAGGCACTGCCTGGGTGCAATCGCTGCAAAGCTTTACCACCTGGGTTGTTATTGTGCCCAAAGCTCTGATCCATCCAGGTCAATTACAAAGTTTGTACATGGCTGCAATCGTGGCTTTTTTGGTTATCATCTGGCGTTTGTGGCCGAAGAGTGAAGAGGATGTGCGGGTGTAAGTAAAAGGGAAAGGCCGGAGACCAAAGACGGAAGGCGAAAAATCGGTCGTTCGTCCTCTGTCTTCGGTCAAAATTGGGAGATGAATGATGACATACGAATATATTTTGACGCGTGAAGAAGGGCGGGTTGGCGTAGTGCAGTTAAATCGCCCAAAAGCGTTAAATGCGCTGAATAAGGCGTTGATGGTGGAGTTGATGGATGCCATGGAGGCGTATGATGCCAATGCGGATATTGGCTGCATGTTGGTGACGGGCAGCGCCAAAGCGTTTGCGGCTGGTGCTGACATCAAAGAGATGGCTAATGCAACTCCGGTGGATATGCTTAACAACCCATTTATTGATCAATGGGATCGTCTGTCGAAGATCAGTAAACCGGTGGTAGCGGCCGTTTCTGGTTATGCGCTCGGTGGTGGCTGTGAACTGGCGATGGCCTGCGACATGATCGTGGCCAGTGAGTCGGCCAAGTTCGGCCAGCCGGAAATCAATTTGGGCATCATTCCCGGCGCGGGCGGCACACAACGGATGACCCTGGCAGTCGGTAAGGCGGTAGCCTTGGATATGATTTTAAACGGCCGTTTCCTCTCTGCCCAAGAAGCCCAACAATTTGGTTTAGTCAACCGCGTTTATCCCAATGAATCCTATCTTGAAGACGCACTCGCCTTTGCCGGCGAAATCGCTGAACGTGCGCCTGTCGCCCTGCGGCTGGCCAAAGAAGCGGTCAATGCCGTCTTTGAAATGCCCTTGCAAGCGGGTCTGAATCACGAACGTAAATTGTTCTACATGCTTTTTAGTACCGCAGACCAAAAAGAAGGGATGGACGCCTTTGTCAATAAGCGCAAAGCGGATTGGAAAGGGCATTAATTGAACCGCGGCATTTTATATGGCATCGGTGCATATGCGTTGTGGGGGCTGCTGCCGATCTATTGGAAAGCTTTACAAGGTGTGCCAGCGACCGAAATTTTGGCCAACCGCATGGTTTGGTCACTGGCGTTTGTGCTGCTGGTGTTGGCGATCAAAAAAGATTGGGGCTGGATACGGCCGTCGCTGCACAGTCAGCGCATTTTAGTCACTTACTTTATCACCGCGTGCATCTTAGCAGTAAACTGGTTTGTCTATATTTGGGGTGTGAACCATAACTTTATCGTTGAAACCAGTTTGGGTTACTTCATTAACCCACTGGTGAGCGTTTTGTTAGGCGTTGTCTTTTTACATGAAAAGTTACGCTGGGGCCAGTTAGGAGCTGTCGCAATCGCCGTTTTGGGTGTAGTTTATCTCACTTATGGCTATGGTGCAGTTCCGTGGATTGCTTTGACGCTTGCCTTTACCTTTGCCACGTATGGTTTGTTGCGCAAAACGGGTTCTTTGGATTCTAGCCAGGGATTGACGATGGAAACGGCCGTGCTTTTCCTGCCTGCCTTCACCTATTTACTCGTACTCCAAAATCAAGGCAGATCAGCATTTGCACAAGGTGATCCCAAAACCACACTATTGCTGATTGGTGCAGGTCTGGCAACCGGTATTCCCTTATTGCTGTTTGGTGCCGCCGCACGTCGTATTACCCTCACCAATCTGGGCCTCTTGCAATATATCGCGCCAACACTACAATTTATCTTAGGCGTATTTGTTTATGGCGAGGCTTTTAGTTATACGCGACTGATCGGCTTCAGCATTATTTGGTTTGCATTGGCTGTCTACACAATGGAAGGGCTGCTGCATAATCGGCGTCAAAACAGGCAAACTGTCCACCTAAACGAATCAGGTTCAATATGAAAATTCATGCACACCTTATTTATAGCTACACGTCAGAACTGATCACGCAATTACGCGATTTATTACACCCAAATGTTCAGTTGACAGTGGGCAAAGATTTAGGCACAAACCCAAATTATCACATTCTTATTACTGGAAATCCCACACGTGAACAATTAAACGCCAGCCCCAGACTGCATACATTAATTATTCCTTGGACAGGCATTCCTCAAGAAACCGCAAAACTGATGCTGGAATTTCCACGCATCGCTATCCATAACATGCACCATAATGCTGCATCCAATGCTGAATTGGCTGTGACCTTACTACTTGCGGCTGCCAAAGCCATTTTGCCTTACGATCAGACCTTGCGCCAAAATGATTGGTCGATGCGTTACGAACGGCCAGGGCCAGCATTAGGGTTGGCCGGGCAGACAGCACTTGTTTTGGGTTATGGACATATTGGTAAACGGGTTGCACGTTTTTGTCGGGCATTGGACATGACTGTATTGGCTGTCAAACGCCATGCTACAGACGCATCAGACGAATGGGCGCATGAAATTCACCCGTCGGCAGCCTTGCATGCCTTGCTGCCCCGCGCCAATGCTCTCATCATATGCCTGCCGCTTACACCTGAGACTGAAGGTTTAATCGGTACGGCCGAATTGGAGCTGCTGCCACAAGCTGCGGTCTTGGTGAACATTGGGCGTGGTCTGATTGTGGATCAGGCGGCGTTGTATGCTGCTTTACGCAACGGCCGTCTCCACTCTGCGGGTCTGGATGTCTGGTACAATTATCCAGAAGA
>JAGRDI010000038.1:0-12205 GCA_020432765.1 Anaerolineales bacterium
TTCTCTTCCCAATACGGTTCGCGCATAATACGCTTCAAGGTTTTACCGGCGACACTGCGTGGGAAATCTTCTAAAATAACGACGCTGTGTAAGCGTTGGTAACGGGCTTCGACACGCGCATTGACCCAATCACGGATTTCGTCTGGGTCGGCCGTTGCTTGCGAGTGCAAAATCACGCAGGCCATTGAGGTTTCGCCCCATTTTTCTGACGGGATGCCGAATACGGCCGTTTCGCGCACGGCCGGATGCTGCACCACAATTTCCTCAATATCACGCGGATACACATTCACACCACCGGAAATGATCATATCCTTTTGACGATCAACCAGGAACAAAAAGCCATCCTCATCTACATAACCCAGGTCGCCTGAATACAGCCAGCCGTCGACGATTGCTTTGGCAGTTAAATCTGGGCGTTTGTAATAGCCGGGCATCATGATGGGGCCGCGCCCGACAATTTCGCCAACTTCACCTGGCGCACAAATAGAGCCGGCGGCCGTTTCGATACGCATCTCGAAGAACGGCGGCGGTACACCGACAGAACCGGGCTTGGCCGCATAATCGTTTTTGTCCAGAATCGTCACGAACCCTTCTGTAAGACCGTATAATTCGTAAAAACGGCCGGGTAGTTGGCGGTTGAGTGCCTCTTTATGTTCCAAATGCAATGGTGCGCCTACCGAACAAATCATTTCTATCGAAGCTAATTTGTCGGCTGAAAAGTTAGGTGCATGTAACATCGCCACGATTTGTGACGGCACCAGCATGATATGGGTCACTTTTTCTTTGGCGACTGTTTCGATAAGCGCTTGTGGGTCAAATTGGTGGTGTAGGATGTAGGTCGCGCCTAGGAAAAAGGCCGGCATCAAAGTTAAAAACGCCCCGTTAAAAACAAGTGACCCGGTATGTAAAATCACGCTTTCAGGGGTAATGCGATACGCTGTGGCGAAGGATGTGCAGTAGGCCATGCGGATGGCGTGGGTGTGGACAATGCCTTTGGGCAGACCGGTTGTGCCGCTGCTGTAGATGATGTTGTAGGGGTCTGCCGACGTGATGGCGGGATTGTAGGTGTCGTTAGCGGAAGCAGATTTTGTCAGAGTCTGGTAATTTTGATAACCGGGTTGGTGGTCGTCGGTGAGGATGTAGTGGGTGGGGGCAACGGCCGTTAACTCCGCCTTTAACGGATCCAACACAGCCGCAAAACTTGCATTTGTGATCACCAACACCGTGTCGGAATCATTAAGCAGGCGTACAAGCCCTTGACCACGCAGCAGGGGACTGAGCGGCACGACCACGGCACCGATTTTGGCGACAGCCCAATAGATTTCCAACTGCTCCAAACAGTTGGGCAAAACCGTAGCGATCTTTTCACCCTTTTTGATGCCCAATGTAATCAGCGCATTGGCCAACCGGTTGACACGTAAATCAAACTCGCGGTAAGTGAAGCGTTGGTCTGCAAACACAACCGCTGTGTGGTTTGGTCTGTATTTGGCGTGCCGGCCGAGCAAGGTGCCGAGATTCATTTTTTACCTAACTCAAGAACTCATGCAACAATTGGTTGAATTCTGCCGGCTTTTCGATATAAGGTGAATGACCGGCATCAGCGATGACTTCTTCCGTGTATTGTCCGCCGTTTGCCTGATAGCGATCTAAAACTGCACGCATTTGATCCAACATGGGCTGCGCTGGGCATTCCTCATTGCCAGGCCAGCCGGGCACAAAGCCCAATGCTCCCAAAGCTGCAATATCCCATAACGCCTGATTTGAAACGATGTTGTCATCTGCCCCCCGAATCCACAAAATAGGTGGTTTCGGCTCTATATCCACAATGCCGCTTGCATTGAAATATTTGCGGCTGAAGGCGTTGTTGATCCCTTTCGTTCCTGGTGCGGCGCCGGGCCAATGTTCCGAGGGTATCGAATCGCCCGGATACCAATCATCACCGACGCGTGTAGACAAAATGGAACTCAATAAATCTTGTTCACGAGCGGGCACAAAAGGGGGTTTGACATAGAATTGGCGCATGACATTGAGCGGTGCCATGGGGTCTTCGGCGCCCCGTTCTTTTTCTGCTAACAATCTGACGAAATCGGGATTTACGCTCGCTGCACCTGCCGGAGCACCATCGGCATGGATGGGTGTGCCATCAATACCTTTACTGCCACTGTAGCCATACGGTGACATGGAATCGACCAGCGTGATGGATAATAGTTCTTGGGCATAGGCGATGGCGTATTTCATGACAATACCACCACCCATGCTGTGACCCACGATGTGATAAGAATCAAGGCTGAGTGTCTGGAGGCATGCGTGAATGTCGGCAACCATGTCACTTAGCCCCAGTGTTGCATTCACAGGTAAGGGATCGGTGTCACCATAGCCGCGCATATCGAGGGCGAATGCCTGGAATTTAGCGGGCAAGGCTAACATGGTTTCTTCCCAGAATGTCGCCGATGAGCCATTGCCATGAATAAATATGACAGGAATGCTATCTGCGCTGCCACTTGACAAGACATGCATATTTAATCGATCAGTTTTTACGATTTGGGAGGTTATCCCTGGAAGGGTGGGGATTGTCATTGATTCTCCTCATTCAAATGTGGTGCTTGCACAGGCGCAAACACCTGCCAAAAATCAACCTTTTCCTATTTGAATAAGGATACGTTATGCAGGTTACATGAAAGTAACAAATCAGGATTGACAAACACGAATGTTCAGATTATGATATGTACATAACTAGCAAATCATGTACATGGAGGTTGTTGTGATTACTGTAACTGCTACACAATTTCGTGCGAATCTATTTGACTATCTTGACCAAGTGGCTGCCGGTGAAATAATCATCATTCAACGCAACCGCAAAAAAATCGCTCGACTAGAATCATTAGAGCCTTCCAATTGGCGTGACAAAGAGCGCCCCTCAATACAATTCAATGTTTCACCAGAAGAATTGATAAAGCCTATTGAAGACATTTGGGATGAATATATATGAGCCAAGACAGTTACCTTTT
Organism: Anaerolineales bacterium; assembly: GCA_020432765.1. Taxonomy (GTDB): domain Bacteria; phylum Chloroflexota; class Anaerolineae; order Promineifilales; family Promineifilaceae; genus JAACFF01. Next base: position 3,009 of record JAGRDI010000038.1, read on the forward strand.
TGATACACATGCTTTGCTTTTTTGGTACGAAGATTATGAAGTCTCAAAAGAATTTATAACTTTTTTCAATAAACAAAATTTACTGGGTCGATTATATACGTCTTCAGTTTGTTTCTGGGAAGTAGCATTGCTTGTACAAAAAGGGCGTATACGCATTTCATCTGATATGCACGAATGGGCAAGCGTCTTGTTTGATGCTGGCGTTCGCTTGCTCACGCCAACTGTTACTGAAATTATTAATTCTGTAGCATTGCCTAGACATCATAAAGATCCATTTGATCGTTTGCTCATAGCACAAGCCATTGCTCAAAATATGGTGTTGGTTACACGTGATGAAATTATACAGGAGTACCCCGTCATGCAACTTTGGATGTAGTTGATAAACTAACTGGAGTCTGGCGAATTCTAGACATGTCAGGTTTCTACCACGAGTAACGTGTTAACAAATTGAGCATAAAACCTGACATGTCTCCTCTGGTAAAATAAGGTAAAGTGTTTAGAGCTTTATCTATTAAAGCGTCTTGTTGGTTAAATTCATCCATCCTGGATTTGTTTCCAGTTGTTGCTTACGCGCCAGTGCCTACAGCTTCTTCAACTCCTGGTGCGGCAGGCGTCTTGTGTCTGCTGCGCAGAAAGAACTTGATCACCTCATCAATCAGAATTAAGCCCAGAGCAAAAGCAATACATATCAACCATTGATTGCCGTTCAACGATATGGTTCCTAAAATACGCTGCAAGAAACCCAGCTCGGTGCCCAGCAGTGTCAACAGCAGGGCTAGGCCGTACAGCATTAGTTGCCGCCGGTCGCCCACTGTGTCGCGGATGAAGACGGTGCCAAATTCAGAACGAGCGCTGAGGCCAAATGCGACATTAAACAGGGAAAAGACAACAAACCCCATCGTAGCGGCCAATGCGGCACCGGTTGCCTCATAGGTCGTTTCTATTGCCAGTGTAGCCAGCGCGATGATCACACCTGTCAAAATAAGGCGTGCCCATTGGGAACGAGATAGAACAGGCTGGCTTAACGGCCGTGGCTTGCGATCCATCAATCCTGCTGACGGTTTATCAAAGCCCAAGGCGATGGCTATAGGCACCTGGACGAGGAAGTTGATGTACAACACCACCAGCGTGGCAAAGGGAACACCGCCCAAAATGAAAAAGAGCGCTGCACCCAGATAGCTGATGATAAAAGCAGAGAGCATCCCCATCTGGAAGCGGATGTATTTGGAGAGGTTGTCGTAGATAGCACGGCCGTATTCCACAGCTTTCACAATCGTGGCAAAATTATCGTCCGTCAAAATCATGACGGCGGCCTCTTTCGAGACCTCCGTGCCGGTAATGCCCATCGCCACGCCGATATCTGCTTTCTTCAAAGCAGGGGCATCATTTACCCCATCGCCAGTCATAGCGACGATGTTTTGTTTCCGCTGCAACAAATCCACCAGCCGGATTTTGTCTTCCGGAGCCACGCGGGCAATCACGCCAATCTCTGGCAATTTCTGCATGAGTTCCTCGTCTGGTATGGCGGCAAACTCTGCGCCGGTGAGTGCTTTGCCTTCAATACCTAGCTGATGCCCAATGGCAGCGGCCGTTACCGCATGGTCGCCTGTAATCATGCGTACCTGGATGCCAGCGCTGTGGCACTTGGCAATGGCATCTTTTGCCTCCGAACGCGGCGGATCAACAATGCCAATCATGCCCATCAAGGTCAGGTCATTGATTAGTTCAATCAAATTGCCTTTGGCGTTAAACGTTTGCGGGTCGAAATCCTTCCGCGCCACGACCATTACCCGCTCACCACCAGCAGCCATCCGGTCATTTTCCTTCAGCGCCAGATCGCGATTGTCGTTTGTGACAGCAAGATCGCCTTCTTCCGGCATCCAGAAGTAGCCGCCGCGCCCAATCAGCACATCAGGTGCTCCTTTGACAAACGCACGCACCACCGGCTTTCCTTGTTCATCCTTCATGTTGTGGAAGGTAGCCATGAACTTGTAGTCAGAATCAAAAGGCACCTCAGCCACACGCGGATACATTTCACGGGCAGCGTCCACATGGATACCGCCCTTTTCGGCCAGCACAATCAACGCGCCTTCTGTGGGATCGCCAATCAGCGCTTCCCCATCCAGACGAGCATCGGCACACAAGGCCATGCCCAACATCATCTGTTCCAGGTCAATTTTGGCCCCGCCTGCGCTCTTGATTTGCCCTTCGGTCCTGTAGGCTGTTGTCCCCTTTTGCCAGGGCTCGCCAGCAGATACACCGCGATACAGTTGCAGTTCACCGGCCGTGCCATAGCCTTCGCCGGTGACGCTGTAACGGTTTTGGCCGGGAATGGAGAACTCAACGGCCGTCATCTTATTCAAAGTCAGTGTACCGGTTTTATCGGAGCAAATAGCCGAAACGGAACCCAGCGTTTCGACGGATGGCAGTCGTTTGACAATGGCATTTTGCTCAGCCAGGATGCGCGTCCCCATCGAGTACATCGTTGTTACTACAGCGGGCATACCGGTGGGAATGGCCGAGATAGCCAAGGCGATACCGGCCACGAAAATGGCGTCGAATTCCTGCCCCTGAGAGAGTCCTAAAATCACCATCAATATGAAGGTGATACCCGCCATGCCGGCAATGATCACAACCAGCCGGTCCAGTTGTTTTTGCAGGGGCGTCTTATCTGCTTCGGTCTTATTCAGCAGGTCGGCGATGTGGCCCATTTCGGTACCCATACCGGTGGTGGTGACCATCATTTCACCGCGCCCCCGGGTAACGGCCGTATTCATGTAGGCCATACAGTGCCGGTCGCCCAGCGGCACTTCATCTTTAGTGATGGCTTCCGTGTCTTTGGGCGAAGCTACACTCTCGCCAGTGAGCGCCGCCTCTTCAATTTCCAGGGTAGCAGTGACGAAGAGACGGCCGTCTGCCGGTACGCGATTTCCCGCTTCCATCAGCACGATATCACCCGGCACAAGCTCTTCCGCATCAATCTCAATCGCCTGCCCATCGCGGCGCACGCGAGCAATGTTCTTCATCATTTTTTCCAGCGCGGCTAGGCTGGCTTCTGCTTTCGACTCCTGGTTTAAGCCCAGGATGGCATTGAAGACGGTCAGACCCAGCAAGACGATGGTCGTGCTCCATTGCCCTGTGAAAATCTGGTTGACGATAGCCGCGCCTAACAGCAGGATTTGCATAAAGTCCTGGTATTGGCGCAAGAACGCCTGCCAACCCGGCTCTTTGGCCTTCCCGGCCAGTTTGTTAGGGCCATATTGCTGTTTACGCTGCTGTGCTTCGGCCGCACTCAGCCCTTTGGCCGGATCTACCTGAAGCTGCTGCGCAGCTGCTTCGTTCGTCAGGCTGTACCATTTTGGTTGTGTTTCAGTTGCTTCTGCCATTATTTTTCCTCCTCTGTAAAATCGAATTGGTAATTCGATACGCGATTTGTAAAATCGCACCACAAATTTTCTTCCCGTGTTGAGCAGTTGCTCATTGGGAGCGCCGCTTCAAATCTTACAGTTTTATTGGACTACCGACAACATAGCCGCAATCAGCAAACCCGTCACGGCCGTTAAAAAAGCCACATTTTTTAGTTTGACAATAGAAGTTCCTGGTAAAGTGATATTGTTTCAAGACTGGGATTAACGCCTAACTCGTGCTGCAAATTTTCTACACATTGGTGGTAAATTCGAATAGCTTGCGTATGATTACCTGTTTGTGTATGCGCCCTGATAAGAATCTGATAGGCTGGTTCCCAACAATTATCTTGGGATAGCAACTCTTGGCAAACCTCAATGGCTTTTTCAGTTTCGTTGGCTTGCAGCAGCGCACGTGCCAGCCTTTCGGCCGCACGTATGTAACGATTGTTAAGGCGGGTGCGTTCTTGGTTGGCCCATTCTTCATACGGATATTCTTGCAGATAAGCACCCATATAGAGCGCCAATGCTCGCTGGTAATGTTCACCTGCAGCAGTTGGGTTGTGGTGGAGGAGTTGGTCGGCAGTGGTTATGAGTTGGTCGAATACGGCCGTGTCAAACCACATATCTGCACCAGGTCTCAAGCCATAACGGCTGCCATCGCGTAAAATGTATGCAGAAGGCGTGTTCCGTGGTCGATCTGGCTCCAATACACGACACAAAACATTATAGGCAATTTTGAAATCACGCTGTGCATTTTCTGGATCAAGTTCGGGCCAGAGCATTTCGACGATTTGTTCGCGGTGTAATGTTGCGCGACGATACGTGAGGAATAATTGGAACAACTGCCGGGCTTTTTTACGCTGCCACGCTTTTGCAGGAATTTCGACTGCATCATGCCATAACCGAAAAGGACCCAATGTTTGTACGCGCAGTTGATAACCAGGATGGAATTCTAGTTGGCTTAATCCCAGGGTATCAAGCAAGCCGCTTGCAAATGCAGTATAGTGGCTGTTGTGGTTGCGAGCATATAACAAAAGTGGAATCAAACTGCGTGGTTGTGGAGGCCCTAATAAGGTTTTATGTGTGAAAAGAAATGTATAGTCGTGGTCGCGCACTAATTGCAGTAAATCATCAATATCGCGTTGTAGGCGGGCAACGTCATTGATTTTGTGCCAGAGCAAACAGCGCCATAGCAAGACAACGGCCGTTCCGTGTGTATCGCTGCATGCCAAAAAAGAAGCACTGGCTTGATTGAGCGATGTCGCAGCCTGGTCGTAGCGCTCCCCTAATAGATAGGCCGCACCTAAAGTTGTGTAAATGCAGGCTGTCACCCATTCATCTCCTGCTTGTTGTGCCAACGTGACCCCATCTGCAGCGAGCGATTCTGCCTGGCCAAGTTGTCCGCGAAAGCCATGCGCCTGGCACAGCCCCCAATACGCCTCGACTTTAAGACGTGAAGCCTGAATTTCCTCACTGATTTGAATTGCGTGTTGGAAAGCCATCGCCGCTTGTTGATATCCGTCTTGGTTTTTTAACAACAGCCATGCATGCCCTTGGCGCATCCAACCAACAGCCGTGATAAAGGGTGCGTCGAGTGTTTTACCACGTGATGTGCCGGCAACAGCTGTTGTAAGAGCCATCTCCTGCTCGCCAAAAAACGCATAAATCAAAGCCAACAATAATAATGTTTCGCGGTGGGCGCGTGGCTGCATGACGGGCTGTTCTGATTCGGCTGCGGCCATCGCTTCCAGGCGGCGTTTGGCTTTTGCCAGCCGTCCGGTGCGCAGCATCAGGCGCAGGGGCATGGCAACTTCGTCGGATTCTTGTTTGCGCAGCGTATCCGCTTCCTGGCGAAATTCCTGTGCAGCTCCCATGCGTCCCTGGTTGATTAGATTTTCGGCCAATAAATCGAGCAGGCGTGCTCGGCTGGCGCGGTCAGGCTGCCCGTCAGAAATACGCAGTGCTTCGGTAAGTAATTTTTCGGCTGCAGCGGGGTTAACCGTGTCTAGATAAATGCGTGCTTGCCCGCGTAACGCTTGCCCTAATCCGGGCAAATCCTCCAGGGTACGAAAACGTTCTTCCGCTTGTTGATACCAGCGCAGTGCAGCGTCAAAACGGCTGTGCAGCCGGGCTACATCACCCAAGTGCACAAAAAGTGCTGGATATTGCAGCAAAATGTCGGGTGGAAATGAACCGATATGACCGGCCAGCATGTCAAGCTGCCCGCCAGCCACAAAGCGACGGCCGTGTTGCGCCAAGATTTCGGCGGCAGCTACATAATTTTGGGCGGCGATGTAATGGGCAACGGCCGTTTCAATCGCATCTTGGGCAAAATAACAATCGGCTGCTTGTTGGTGCAGCACGCACAACGTTTTCTGGCTGAGTTGATTGCGTAATAAGTCGCGAAAAAGATGATGGTAGCGCACACCAGATTCAGCGGTCGTGGTGCCTATTCCCGTGACAAATAGTCCGTTTGCTTGTAGATAGGCTATTATTTCTGCGCTGTTTTTTTGTCCACGTATACAATCACATAATTGTGGAGTGAGTTGGTCAAGAACGGCCGTTTCACGCAAAAATCGCTGCACCGCTTCTGGCTGTTGTTCCAATACTTCTTGCCCTAAAAATGTAAATAAATCACTAGCAGATCCTGATAATTGTTCTAACGCATCTGGAACAGATGCGGCGTGCCCAAACTGGATGTTTTGGCGTACGAGGGGTAATACCATCGGCCAGCCTTCACTTTTGCTGGCGAGTAGTTGGCTCTGGTCTGAAGTGAGCGGCAGTTCGTATTGTTGCGCATACAATAAATTGATTTCTGCAGGCGTAAAGGCTAATTCGGCTTGGCTGATTTCTAACAGGTTGCCACGTAAACGCCAGGTAACCAATTGCTCCAACTGCATGGGATAACGGGTTGAAAGCAGTACATGCAGATTCGATGGTGCATGGTTGATGAGCCGGCTGAGCAGGTTGCAGGTAACGGCCGTATTGTTTACCATATGGGCGTCATCCATAACGAAAAAAATCTCTTCTGAATGACGGGATAATTCATTTGTGAGTGTGTCTATGATTAGTTCACCTGGAAACGGCCGTGTTGTTTGTTCCCATTGTTCCCAAAGAGCCAGCGGCGTTTGCGAGAAATCAGGTAATATCTGGGTCAACCCCTGCAAAACATACAGCAAAAAACGAATAGGTTCAGCATCTTCGCGGTCAAGATGATACCAGAGCAGGGGGATATCCTGACTCGCCAGCGCAGCCAACGCCGTAGATTTGCCATAACCTGCACCTGCCTGCACGATCGTCAGCCGATAATTGCGTGCTTGTAATAAGCGCTGCGTTAAACGTGTGCGTGCCAATGTGTGTTGTGCCGGGAGCGGTGGCGTCAATTTCGTTTGGATGACCATGCGTTGAATAGACATGCGTTGAATGTTCATTTGCTTGTGCGTTTGCATAACGGCTCAATTTTACCGCATCCTGTAGCTGAGGTGTAACCAAGTTGTGGTATGATGGTTTAAGTGTATGAATGGTAAAATTGAGAGGAGTTGGAACAAATGACACGCTATGCCCAAATAATCAGTACTGGCCGTTATGTGCCGGAAAAAATGTTGCCCAATTCATATTTTGATGAAATTCTAGGACGTGATGTTGATGAATGGCTTGTAACTAATGTCGGTATCAAAGAACGGCATGTGATGGCTGCAGACGAAACAACGAGTGATCTGGCATGTCACGCAGCAAATCAAGCCTTGGCCCGTGCCACAATAACACCGCAAGAATTGGACTTAATTATTTTGGCGACAGATACTCCTGATTATCTTAGCCCAGCAACCTCAACCGTTTTGCAACATAAAATAGGCGCGATAAATGCGGGTACATTTGATGTCAATTGCGCTTGTGCTGGGTGGGTGACGGCGTTGGATACGGCCGCACGCTATATTGCCACCGATACAACCATCAATCACATTCTTGTCATAGGCGTTTATGGGATGAGTCGATTTGTCGATTACAGCGACCATAAAACCTGTACGTTGTTTGCGGATGGGGCGGGTGCTGTTGTGGTCGGTGCCGGAGTCGAACCAGGTTTTATGGCCGGTAAAATGGTGGCGACCGGCTCCTTTTATGATGCACTGGGTATTTATACGGGCGGCGTTGCTTGTCCGATTACACCTATTGAAGAAAACAGCGGCATTCCACGTGTCCAATTTGTGCGTAAATTCCCGGCGACTTTCAACTCAGATCATTGGCCACCGCTGATTATGGATACGCTGGCCAAAGCGAATTTGGGTCTTGATGACATTGATTTCTTTTTGTTTACACAGTTGAATTTGAATACCATCAAACAAATGATGGCATTGTTGGGACAGCCGTTGGCCAAAACGCATTGGATCATGGATAAATGGGGTTACACGGGTTCGGCGTGTATTCCGATGGCATTGGACGATGCGTTGGCGTCTCAGAAACGGCCGCTGCCCGGTGACATCATTCTTTTCTGTGCCAGCGGCGGCGGCATTTCAATGGCCTGCAATATCTGGCGTTGGACAGCTTAATCATATTCCACAGATGGGCACAGATTTTCTTCCCCGGCTTTCTTTGTGCTCTCAGTGGCCTCTGTGGTGAATTTTAGGAGAAGCACATGTTTATCGGTGATTATTTAGGGCGACGTGCGCTTTATTCGCCCGACAAATTAGCGATTGTAGACGCAGGTAAACAACCGGCGCTGCGCTTAAATTATTCACAGATGAATGCGCGTGCCAGCCGGCTGGCTAACTGGCTGCAAACGAGTGCTGGAGTGGGGTATGGTGACCGCGTCGCGATTTTGGCGCATGATGGTGTTGAACATTTGGATCTCTTTTTTGCGTGTAGCAAACTAGGCGCTGTCCACACAGCCCTTAACTGGCGGCTGCATTGGCGTGAATTAGCCGATATTTGCACTACCTGTTCACCCAAAGTATTCGTTTACTCAGACGCCTTTCGTGAGAATACAGCCCAGATTCAAGGATCAGCTCAAGCCGCCACTATCCAACATTTTGTGCATATCGATGGTGCGGGAATTGCGTGTAGTCAAAATATTAACACAATAATAAACCCAAACCCACAAACCACCCCACTCTGCACGCCGAGTTCCGCAGTCACAGAAGAAACTATCGCCGCCTTAATTTTCACTGGTGGCACAACCGGACTGCCTAAAGCAGCGCAAGTTTCACACCGCATGATTGCCTGGAACACGCTCAACACTGTTATCCACGACTTACAGCATAACGACATCTATCTCAACGTCTTTCCATTGTTCCATACCGGAGGACTTTTCGTGTATACATTGCCGCAAATTATTATGGGCGGCACAATCATCCTACTTAATCAGTTCGACCCACAGCGGATTTTGGATTTAATCCCTCAGGAGCAGGTAACTGTGTTTGCTGGCGTGCCGGCAATGTACCAGATGATCACACAGGCGCCTAATTGGGCAACGGCCGATCTCTCTTCATTGCGTTTTTGCACCAGCGGCGGTGCCCCTTTGCCTGTACCATTGGTCGAAAAATACACCAACGAAAAAGGGGTCAAATTTAAACAAGGCTTTGGCATGACCGAATTTGGTCCCGGCATTTTTGCTCTAGCGGCAGAAGATGCAATTAAAAAGGCGGGCAGCATCGGCCGTCCCAATTTTTTTGTTGATGCACGTATCGTCGATGATGAAAACCAGCCGCTTGGCCCTGATGTGGTAGGTGAATTGGTTTTGCAGGGTCCAAGCAGCTCGTCGGGTTATTACAACAATCCAGAAGCTAGCGAAGCAGC
>JAGRDI010000038.1:12291-15162 GCA_020432765.1 Anaerolineales bacterium
GACCGCAAGAAAGATATGTTTATTTCTGGCGGTGAAAACATCTACCCGGCAGAGATCGAGAAGGTGTTATATGGCCATACGGCCGTTCACATGTGCGCTGTTGTCGGAATTCCTGATGCCAGGTGGGGGGAAGCCGGTTTGGCGTGTGTCGTATTGAAGGCAGATACGGCCGTTAGTGCCGCAGATTTACGCGCCTATATGGCCGATCATCTAGCAAAATACAAAGTGCCCAAACATATTGAAATTATGGACACTTTGCCAATCTCAGGCGCCGGCAAAATCCTTAAACGCGAGTTGCAAATACGTTTTACAAAAAGATAGGTATTGTCAGGGATTTATGGCGTCCCATACTGTTTTTAATCTTCTATCTGTGGCAATTGATCGACCGTTTCATCAAACTCATGACGATGGTCTAATACCCACAAACAGAGGTCCGCTTCTGTGCGGTTGGCAAAATCTTTAATGATGCCTTGCTCGCGAATCGCATCCAACAAAGGCGCATACACATTGTCGTAAAAAGAGGCAACCGCTTCTTCAAAGGGCACATCAGCCTGACGTTCCTCGCCCATGTAATAATGATGGGTATTGATATGCCCCAATAAGTTTTCATATTTGCCGGGCAAACTTAAGACGATATCGGATTCGGGACGCAAAAGGTTAAGCTGGGTTTTTTCCATGAAATTTGAACGATCTTGTTCTAAAATCATCTGACTGATCCAGTTGGCACGGCGTAAATAAGACAGAACATGCCGTACTTCTTTCTCATTATAAACTTGCATCAGATTTTCGGCAGTTGCCTGCAAACTATCTTTGCCCTCAAGTTCTTCTCGTAACAGCCATTGATATTCGCTCACAACCAGATACAAATCGGTTAGGGTATAATCAGGAAATTGTTTTGGCAAGTTTTGCGCTTTAATCGCTTGCACAAGCGGCAAGTAGATCGTGTCATACCAGGAAGTTGTCGCCGTTTCAAAAGGAACCTGATAATGACTTTCCAAACTCAAGTAATAACGATGGGTTTCGATATGTTCCAACAAACGGCCGTATTCATGGAAAAACGCAAGTTCCAAATCGGCATTCGGGCGTAATTTGTTGAGATTGGTTTTCTTCATGAATTTGGCATAATCTTTTTTAGCCACAAGATCGTCCAACTCCATATCGGGTGTCAATGGGATGGGCGCGTCGATTTCGGTGACATAGGCATCGATGAAAAGCTGGTTACGTTCGCGGGCTACCGATACACGATGGTTGCCATCTTTGACAAAATAAACCTCGCCGATTTTATACGCTTCAATCGGCGGCAGTTCGACATCTTTATAGCGTGCTTTACTTATATTGATCCAACGCTGCGCGGTGAACTTTTGGGTCGGCAAAAAGACACGGTCAAAATCACGGTAACGGCCGACGCTGCCCACAATTTTGTCCAATGGTACTTCTTGCCTGCCAATATCGCGCTGGCCCTGGAAGGGTAACTGGCGGCGTACTTCCTCATAGGGCAGCAGTTCGTTGCTGCGTCCGGTCAACCAGGCAGACAGCTTGCGCCAAAAGCCACGCCGGTACGCACGATCAAAATCTTCATTTGCAAAATTATCAATCATAAAAATTACTTTTGTCCCGTTCAAGGCCGTGTCTCATTTTGAACCGCTGAATGCAACTCCTGACCGTACCCGATTTAAATTGATACTGGACACTGGCGTTTTTATTTTACCAGAGGAGACATGTCAGGTTTTATGATCAATTTGTTCACACGCTGCTCGTGATAGAAACCTGACATGTCTAGAATCCGCCAGACTCCAGATTGATAGTTCAATTATAGGAAACTGTACTGTTATGGCTATAGGCAGATTGCCCAATAAACAAGATTACTCATTCAAGGATATTGTAACGCATTCTGTACAGAAGTCTTGATTTTCAACTCAATATTTTCAATTGAGCAGTTATATTTCGAAAAATTATTGTCTCTAACCCAATTTTTAAAGCCATTTTCCTGTTGATGCCCCCACAATTAAAGAAATCTATTTTAGGGCGCTTTTTAGAGCGTTTTTAGGGCGCAGCCTGGTTACACTGAAACAAGAAGCACAAGATCGCATTCGCCACAGTCTGGCGCAAGTGAAGGCAGGAACCTATGAACTGACGAAACTGTGACTATGTGGTTCATAAGAAGTAGGTGATAGCCCGATTGTTCGGACGTTTTTTACCTGGCAGGTCACCAACAACCGGGCAGTTTTGGTCGAATAAATTAATGGTAAGCGATTAGATAAAAAGGAGACAGGACAATGCGATTAATTAAAATAAGAACGCTTTTATTGGCACTATTTATTGGTTTTGGTGCGGTGTTCATTGCGCTTGGATTATTAGGTGAGACATCATCGGTGCTGGCTCAAGGCCAAGCGCTGTCCGAACAGGGGAATAAGGCTGTGCAAATGCAGCCGCCACCACCGAACGATGATGATTTGAAATTTGTTGCTTACTTCACAGACGATTTTTCTGTTGAAATAACGAATCTAGCTGGAATCGCAATTGGTGAAGGTTTGCATCGGGGTCAGGCAAGATGCAATAAAAATACGTGCAGCCAGAAGACAGAGCTGGATTTCACTATTCCACTCACTGATCCAGATTACATTGGCACATATGAATACAAGTTCAAGCAAAGAGTCGCGTTTGACCCTGATGAAGCAAGCGCGGTTGTCGCCGGTACGGGTACAATATCCAGGCGTGGTCAGAATGAGAGGTTCACATTCACGGCGATCTTCCAGGATAACAGGGACGGCACGGTGTCGGCTACTTACGTGGCTTCCAGGCCAGATGCCTCATTTAGAATCCCCAGATCGCCGGGTACGTTTATAATTGGTGGACGGCCGTAGTATGGTT
>JAGRDI010000038.1:15248-17706 GCA_020432765.1 Anaerolineales bacterium
TCCAGTAGCACAATTGGTGATTTGAAATTATGAACAAATCTGAAATCAGAATACTGAAACCTGGCGATGAAGCTGTACTAGAAGAGTTCCTGTTACCGCGTTTGGAGTCTTCAATGTTTTTGCTTAGAAATTTGCGAAAGTATGGCTTGCTCGATCGTGACCAACCTTATGAAGGCACCTATGCTGCTGCGTTCTACGGAGAGCGTATCATTGGGGTCGTGGCCCATTACCGGACCAATACGCTAATTTGCCAATCGCCTCTGCATCTCGTAGATTTATTGTGGCCGGCAGTAATTGCAGCCACACGGCGGCCGGTTGGTGGATTGATGGGGCCAATAGAGCAAGTTTCGGTCATGAAAGGACTGATCAAGTTATCCAGATTAAATATTAAGCTGGACGAGTCAGAGAAGCTTTATAGCCTCAAGCTGGCAGATTTAGCCATACCCGATGAATTGAAGTCAGGTAAAGTTCAGGGTCGGCGAATTGAACCCCGCGACATCGAATTGATGACCAGGTGGCGGGTAGCATATGCCATCGAAGCGTTGGGTGACAAGGAAAGTCCCGAGCTATGGAAGCAGTGTCATAATTCAGTTAAGCGCTCTCTGAAGGAGGGCCATACTTGGGTGCTCGAGGAGCAAGGTGAACCGGTCGCTTGCAGTTTATTCAATTCGGTCATCAAGGAAGCCGTTCAAATTGGAGGGGTATGGACACCACCCACACTTCGTGGACGTGGATATGGCCGCTGCGTTGTTGCTGCTTCCCTACTGAACACCCGATCTGAAGGCATGGAAAAAGCTGTCTTGTTTACCGGAGAGAATAATTTTGCAGCCCAAAAAGCCTATACAGCCTTGGGTTTCCAGCACATTGGGGGGTATCGGTTAGTGCTTTTGCAATCGCTTTTATAGGATTAAATTGCTTCTCAAACCCTCTATCCTTCATTCGGATGCAATATCTGTCTCCTGTTCCGAATTCTCCACAGCTCCCAGAGCTTTGAGCGTGGCTTTTTGGGCGGTCGTCAAGCCAATCACGCCGGCGATATTCATGCGCTCATAAGGGCGATCCGCCCGAAAGGTCTTGAGACACTTTCCGGTTTGTAAGTCCCACAACTTAATCGTTCCATCGGTACTGCCGCTGGCCAGGGTTTGACCATCGGGGCTGAAACAGATTGATCTAACCCAATCTGTATGACCTTGAAGGATCTGGAGCACTTGACCGCTGGCAATATCCCACAAGTGTACTGTCTGATCCGCAGCGCCGCTGGCCAGAGATTGGCCGTCGGGGCTGAAACAGATTGATCTAACCCAACCTGTATGGCCTTGATAGGTTTGGATTACTTTACCATTGGTAAGGTCCCACAAGCGTACTGACTGGTCCGCACCGCCGCTGGCCAGGGTTTGACCATCGGGGCTGAAGCAGACCGAACTGACCCAGCCCGTATGGCCTTGAAAGGTCTGCCGCGTTTGGCCGCTGGCGATGTCCCACAAACATACCAACTGCTCCAAACCTCCGCCGGCTAAGGTGTGACCGTCTGGACTAAAACAGAGTGAACTGACTCGGCTTGTTTGGTCTTGAAAAGTATAGAGTGGCTGTCCGCTGGCCACATCCCACAATCGTATAGTCTGATCACCACCGCCGCTGGCCAGAGATTGGCCATCAGGGCTGAAACAGACTACCCTGACCCAGTCCCGATGGCCCTGAAAAGTCTGGAGCACTTTACAGCTAGTGAGGTCCCATAAGCGTACTGTTTGATCCCCGCCTCCGCTGGCCAGGATTTGACCATTTGGGCTGAAGCAGACCGAATTGACCCCACCCAAATGAGCCTGAAAGGTCTGTAGTACTTGACCACTGGCCACCTCCCACAAGCGCACTGACTGATCCGCACTGCCGCTGGCCAAGAATTGACCATCGGGGCTGAAGCAGACCGATTCGACCCAATTAATATAACCTTGATAGGCCCGCAGTACTTGACCACTGGCCACCTCCCAAAAGCGTACTGACTGATCCCCACCGCCGCTGGCTAAGATGTGACCATCCGGACTGAAGCAGATAGAACTGAACCGACCCTTATGAACCTGGAAGGCCTGTAGCACCTGACCACTGGCCACATCCCACAATCGAATCGTCTGATCATCACTGCCACTAGCCAGGATTTGGCCATTGGGACTGAAGCAGACTGAATTGACCCAGTTTGTATGAACATGGAAAGCTTGCAGCTCTCGACCGCTGGAGACTTCCCACAAGCGTACGGTCTGATCCGCACTGCCACTGGCCAGGATTTGGCCATCGGGACTAAAGCAGACTGATCGAAGCTGACCCGTATGACCTTGCCAGGTCTGGAGTGGTTGACCAGTGGTCACATCCCAAAGGCGTATTGTATGATCAGCACTCCCACTAGCCAGCAAATAACTATTCGGGCTGAAGCAAACTGAATTAACCCAATCTGTGTGACCCTGAAATA
>JAGRDI010000038.1:17758-19911 GCA_020432765.1 Anaerolineales bacterium
CCCCCGCTGGCTAAAATTTGACCATCAGGGCTGAAACAGACCGAATTGACCCAACTACCTGTGTGACCCTTAAAGATTTGGAGTGCCTGACCGCTGGTGACATCCCATAGGCGTACTGATTGATCCATACCTCCGCTGGCTAAGGTGTGTCCGTCAGGACTGAAGCAGATCGAAATAGTATTGCCAATATGAGCCTGCCAAACCCAGAGCGGCCGTCCATCGGCGGTTTGCCAAACCCGAACTTGCCCATCGGCCATCCCGGCGGCTATAAGCTGCCCATCAGGGCTAAAGACCACAATTTCTATAGCGCCAAACGTATCGGTAAAGGCAACTTGAGACAGATCGGCACTGCTGAAGTTGACATCTTGCAGGTTCATGCCTTGCAGGTAAGCTTGCCAGACTGTTATCCTAGAGAAATCATAGCGACTGAGATCGCTTTTTAGATAGAGCAGTAAATTAAGGATATTGCCACCGGCATAACCTGGTACTGGTGGTGATTTTTTCGGCAATGCGACCAATAATTGTTGCAGGGCTTCTTCAAATCCGACCTGACCCAGCCTGGACAGCAATTGTTCAGCGATCGGCCGAAGAATGAGGCGGTTCTGGCTCTGGCGGACGTAATCTTTGACCTGAGCCTTGAGGAAGGCATGATGGTTCAGGTATTGGATTTCATCGTCCAGGTTCACACTCCCCGGCGCAGAGGCCAGATGTTCGATTTCCTGGCAAACCTGTCCGATGAACTTGTCTGTTGTGTACTCGGTCACCACATTTTGCAATATAAGCCCATCTTCGCCTCTCTCCAGCAGCGAGCGTCGTTGCAAGGCACGCATGGCCTCCAGGAAAACCCGGCGTGACGGCGGCTGAAGAAGATTGTCCCACAAGGTCTGGGCCGAGACAGCCTCCCGTTCCAGGGCTAACCAGGTCACAATTTCCTGCTCCAGTCGCGACAGGCGAGCAAAATGTTGGTCTAACACATCTCGAATATCGTCAAAGATGGGCGTTTCTGCGGCCAGAAAGGTGGTGATGTCCCCCTTAAAAAGCTCTTGAATCGTCTCCGAGACCAGGTTAAGGGCCAGGGGATTGCCGGAGTAACCATCAACCAGAGTTGAGGTCATCTCTTTTGGGATGGAAAGACCATGCCTTTGCAAGATTTTCTGACCTGCCTCGGCTGGCAGCCCGGACAATAGCAGCGAGCGCACTTTGGGAGAATTTCTTTCCAGGCGCTTAAGTCCCCTGGGTCTTTCCCGGCTTGTCAGAAGCAAGCAGCTTTGGTGCTCAACCTTACCCAACTGGCTCACAAGCTGACCATACGCTTCATAACCCGGCCTGTATGCCCCAGCGCGGCCCTTTTCTTGTAGAATGCTCTCCACATTATCCAAGATCAGCAAGCACCGAGTATGTCGCAGATAGCCCAACAGCAAATTAAGCTGCCGATCCAGATCAAGCGACAGCCCGACTGGTTGCTGGACATGTAGCGATTGCAATAAGTCTGATAGAAGATCAGCCAGGGGTGGCGCATTGAGTAATGACCGCCAAATGATGTGCTCAAAGAGGTCTTTATCACCCTGTTCCTTGAGTGCGTGAGCCAGCTTGGCAGCCAGCGCCGTCTTACCGATACCTCCTATCCCCAAGATGGTCACTACTCGGCAGTGGTCGGTGAGGAGCCACTGCTCTAGTTGAGCCAGTTCGGCTTCCCGGCCAATAAAAAAAATGGTCTGGGTGGGAAGGTTGTGACGGGGCAGCCTTTGAGCAGGAAAGATAAAGCTGTCAGTCTTCAACTGCCTGGCCCGAATATTGTCATACAGGGTTGTTGTTTGTAATGAGGGCAAGATTCCTAATTCATTCCCAAGGATTTGACGGCATTGTTCGTATTGTTTTAGGGCAGACGCCTGCTGCCCAGTCTGGGCGTAAAGCTGCATCAACTGCCGATGAGCAGGTTCGTGCAGGAGATCGAGGGCCAGCCAGCGGCGGGCGTAGGACACGGCCGTTTCAAAGTCACCCCGGTTGCTCAATAAACTCACTAATTGTTCCAAGGAAGAGGCTAAAGTTTGGCGCAAGCTCTCGGTCTGGAAAAACTGCCACTCGTCAAACTCGGGGCAATCCGGCAAAGTAAAGCCGGACAGAAAATCATCGCGGTAGAGGGTGCTTGCCTC
>JAGRDI010000039.1:0-3704 GCA_020432765.1 Anaerolineales bacterium
AAATTGATCATAAAATCTGACAAGTTTCCTCTGGGTAAATAAAAACGCCAGTGTCCAATTTCATGGTTCATTTCTAGATGGAGATTGACATGTTAGAAGAAATTTTTTCAAACAGTGCACTTAATATTGTATATGGTATTGTGCTGCTCATCAGTTTCATCTTTGCGATCGTTTCATTGCTGGGCGCCGAGTTGGGTGATGCTGTCGATATCGATTCGGATATTGATGCTGATTCAGACCTGGACTTTGTCAATATCAGCCCCTTTGCCCTGGCAATGTTTGGCGCAGCCTTTGGCGTGACGGGGTTAATTACCAGCGTGGCATTAGGAATGGGGCCACTGGCCAGCTTGATTATCTCATTCATTGCCGGCATAATCATAGGGTTTGTAACCCAATATCTATTTCTTAAGGTGCTTTCGCCAACCAAATCAAGTCATTATAGTCTCGCGGAAGATGCAGTAGGGCGTAACGCACAAGTGATTGTAACCGTACCTGTCGATGGCATCGGCACAATCGCGTTCGATAATGTGAGCGGCCGTGTTACTCTGGGCGCACGTTCGATCACAGGAAAGGCGATTCCGACTGGCCAACCTGTACGTATTGACGATGTTACGGGTCGTGTGGCACTAGTACGGCCGTTGCTCGACAAAACATCCCCAAAATAAAATTTATTATTCACCATGTATTGGCAGTCACATCAAACTTAGTTGGCTGCCTGGAGGTATAAATCGATGGCAAGCGTCGTAATTGGTTTATTAGTTTTTGTATTCATCTTCTTTGCACTCGCAATAGCTTATGCCAGCCGTGTCAAGAAAGTCGGCCCCAACGAAGTACTTGTCATTTCTGGTCGTGGTGAAGGGCGACGTGATGATGAAGTTGGTCAAATGAAAAGCAACTTCCGTATCGTTACCGGCGGCCGTGCCTTCATCTGGCCAGTATTAGAACGCGTCGATAACCTTTCTCTAGAAATCTTGACCATCGACATCACTACCCCCGATGTACCGAGCAGCCAAGGTGTGCCTGTGACGGTTGATGGCGTGGCACAAGTGAAAATCGGCAGTGACGAGAACTCAATTCGCACAGCCGCTATTCAATTCCTGTCCAAATCGCAGGAAGAGATCAGACACGTCGCCCATGAGACTTTGGCGGGTCATTTACGTGCCATCTTAGGCACCTTGACGGTTGAACAACTCTATCGTGACCGCGAAGCATTCGCCCAAAAAGTACAAGAAGTCTCTGGCGAAGATATGAATAGTATGGGTCTTGAAATCGTCTCCTTCGTCATTAAGGACATCAGTGATAATGAAGGGTACCTGGAAGCGTTAGGCCGTCCACGCATCGCCCAAGTGAAGCGCGATGCTGCTATTGGTGAAGCCGAAGCTGCCCGTGACGCCACCATCGAAAGCGCGCGCGCACGCCAGGAAGGTGAATCAGCTAAATTCGAGGCCGAAACCAAGATTTCTGCCAGCCGTAAAGATTTCGAAGTGCAGCAAGCTGCTTATGAAAGCGAGTCTAATCGTAAGAAGGCTGAGGCAGACCTGGCATATACACTACAACAAAATATCACCAACCAAACAGTTAAATCCGAAGAGGTTGAGATTGAAGTTTCTGCTAAAAAGAAACAGATCGAAGTCCAGCACCAAGAAGCGCTGCGGCGCGAGCAAGAATTGGATGCCACCGTACGCAAACCTGCCGAGGCTGAACGTTTTCAGGTACAAACACGTGCGGATGCACGCCAATACCAACTGCAAATCGAGGCAACCGGCGAAGCGGAAGCGATTCGCCGCCGTGGTGAAGCGGAAGCGGACGCTGCCCGTGCACGTGGTATTGCAGAAGCTGAGATTTTGAAGCAAAAAGGGTTGGCTGAGGCTGAAGTTATCCGCCAACAAGGCTTGGCTGAGGCCGAAGCGACGCGTGAAAAGGCAGACGCGTGGAAGGAATATACACAGGCGGCTATTTTACAACAGTTGTTGGATAAACTGCCTGAGATTGCAGCGGCCGTTGCGCAGCCACTGGCCCAAACTGACCGCATTGTGGTTATCAGCAATGGAAGCGATGAAAGTTCTGGTTCTGGCGCTTCCAAAATCACAAACGATGTGACCAACATCGTATCCACTTTGCCCGCCACAATCGAAGCGCTGACTGGCATGGATTTGATGAGTGCATTGGGTGATTTAACGGCCGTTAAGTCAGCATCAGATAGCAAGAAATCAACAGAACCAACTGAGAACGAAACAAAATCCGACGCATAGAAACCTTAAGCTTGCGACGAGACTACAACGAATACTTCGATAAACTCAGCATAGGCTCAGGAAAAAACAAATTAAACAGGCATGATTACCAGACGTAAACCATGCCTGTTTTTTTGTGAATTCACCTTTGTATCGCGTCAAATAGACTATGAGATTTGTTTTAGCTCTGCGTCCAGAAAGCAGGCGGGCTTGGTTTAGCTTGCCGCTGATTAAATTCGGCAACCAACACGGGTGTCACCTCGTCGGCCTTAATCAGCCGGATGAGTTCGACCAATGCATTGATGCGCATCGCAAGTAATTTTTCACCTTTGGCAGCCGTGGATGTATGCGCATCACCGACATACATATGTGGATACATGGCATACCAATCCGCCTGTGTATACCCATTTGCATCTGCAAGCGGTTGGTTGCGTCGCAGACTGGTAAATGGCTGCGCCGGCACCTGATCCATCTGCACCAACTCATCATTAATAAAACGAATCAAGCTAGTTTCCGCTTCACAAGCATGCCCAAATTCAGGATGGTCTAAAATGTCCTCAGCATAGGGCACAACAGGCAAATCGGCAAAATAGACCACATAAGGCTTCGATTTTTCTGGCAAGGTTTGTACAAATAGGGGCAAGAAATAGCGATTGCCGCCATGCCCGCTGATGAGAATAATCTTGTCGATGCCATTACGATACATCTCGTCACAGATATTTTCTAGCAAAGCAAAAGCCAACTCACGCTTAATAACCACGCCACCCGGCAAATGGGCTGTTTCATGGTTGATACTATATGGATATTGTGGAAAAACGATGACTGGCTCTTGAACGGCCGCTTCACAAACAGTATGGTAGACAGTAAACAAATCGGTGCCTAAGGGCAGATGTGAAGCATGTGCTTCTAAAACGCCAATCGGGATAATGCCAACGCCTTGGCAGGTTTTGACTGCTTTTGCAAAATCTAGTGAGGTGAGATTCTCCCAACGCATATTTTTCTCCGTCTTGCATGTTACGAATTGCGCCACAAACAATTCGCAACAAATGTTATCTACTGGACACTGGCGTTTTTATTTTACCAGAGGAGACATGTCAGGTTTTATGATCAATTTGTTCACACGCTGTTCGTGGTAGAAACCTGACCTGTCTAGAATTCGCCAGACTCCAGTTATCTATTATATTTTCAGCCGACAAAGGTCGGCTTTGTAATTGTTGCTGCGATTTTAATCGCCCAATATGTGTAAACTATTTAAGCTAGATCGAGTTGTTTTGTCATGAGTTTGTTTGCCGAAGCCACCAATTTGGGGCGCACAACGGCCGTTTCCAAACTCACTTGTTCCATACCTAACAAAACACCGCCTACAACAGGTGGCGCATCCAAACGTACAAGCTTTGCTGCGGGTGCGACAGCGTGAATCGTTTGCCGCATTGGATTGATAAGTGCCAAACCGCCTTTATATAAGCTGCCAGA
>JAGRDI010000039.1:3779-9017 GCA_020432765.1 Anaerolineales bacterium
GCCCAGGTGATGATCTCCTGGGCCACTGGATCGCCTTGTGCGGCTACATCAAAAATGAGTGGGGCGACGGCCGGCTCAAGGCGATACCGCTCACGCACCAGACCTGCTAATAAATCAAAAACATCCACCGCGCCTGTTTCCGCAACCAATACCGCACTCAATTCTGTTGCTGGGCCACGCAGCGTCCAGGCGGCGGCGACAGCTTGCACCGCTTTTGTGACTATTTCTGCTGCGCCACCATATTCACCAAACCAACTGCCGGTCCCAGTCACACGCCCAATACGGCCGTTTCTATCACGACCCCAACAATTATTACTCGTGCCGGCGCTGACAACCACACCCCACCCTTTTTCGGCACCCGCAACGAGACCGACCAAAGTGTCATTTCCTAACACGTAACGGGCGTTTTCCAAACCAAGCGAGTCGATCATCTCCACATGGCAGGCACGATCCTCTGGCCAATCATAACCAGCATAACCAAAACCTGCGCCAGCAATTTCATTTTTGTTTATGTCGGCCTGTGCTAAGGCCTGCTCAACAATATCGTGCAATACAAGTCGCGCCATTTTCCAGCCAACAGGTTCCCAACTGCCCGGACCTGCGGAACCAAAACCTACAGAACGGCCGTTTTCGTCTGCAATCAGCGCATGGCTTTTCGAGTTACCGATGTCTACTCCCAAAAAATATCTCATAGGCAGCATCAATTACTCCAAAATTGGGGTAAATACGGCTTGTGGATTGCCAACATATCAGCCAAAACAGCCTCAACTTTGTCTCCCGAAGGGCCTAAAGGATGCGCGAGCAACGCTTGATAGGCAGCATTACGGTCACCATGTACGGCCGCTTCTACCGTTAACAGCTCATACATTTTGACCTGCTGCATCAACCCAAAAACAACCGGTGGCAATGGCTCGGTATGGATAGGTGTAATGCCGCCACGTCCAACGAGCGCCGGCAGTTCCAGTACCCAATTATCCGGCCAGTCGGCGACTGCGCCCTGATTGGGCACGTTTACCACATGTGGTTCGTTGAGATCATTATAATGTGCATTCAGCAGTTGCGTGGCAACAGTCGAGTAATAGGCACCGCCGCGCTGCATTAAGCCTGCGGGCGGTTCAGTGCGCTCAGGTTCAGCATATTGTGCCAACAATTCCGCTTCAATCGCCATCACGGCTTCAGCACGGGAAGGCGGCCATTTTTTTTGTTCGGCAAGTTTGTGCGCGGTGTTATAAAAATACTGCAAATAATAGTTGGGAATCATCTGTAAAGATTCGATCAGATCGGGCGGCCATTCTGGACTTTCTTCCTGGCGTAAATGGTCGAGATACTGTTGCAACACTTGCGGCCACACCTCTTCACCATCAACTGTGAAACCACGATGCCAGGTCAGATGGTTCAAACCCAACGTGTTGAGCTGCGCCCTTTCTGGCTCCACCACTATGCCGTTTTTTGCCAACCCTGCCAACACATTCATTTTCATATTGAAAGGGGCATTACAAACGCCAACGGCCGTTACTTCAGGTGCATAATTTGCCAATGCCTGTGTCACCAGTCCGGCTGGATTCGTGAAGTTGACCAGTGGGGCATTGGGTTCAGCCCATTTCTGCATATCTTGGGCAATACTGAGAATGACGGGGATGGTGCGCAGCGCCTTCGCCATACCACCCACACCGGTTGTCTCTTGCCCAATCAAACCGTGCCGCAGGCCCAAATATTCATCTTCACGACGCGCCTGCATCCAGCCCACACGCAGTTGTGTTGTGACATAATTTGCACCTTGGATGGCTTCCTGCTGGTTGGTTGTCAAGTGAACCTGAAAAGGCGAACCTTTGGCCATCACCATGCGCTTTGCGAAACCACCCACAACGTCTAAACGCTCTGCTAAAATATCCATCAACCACAGTTCTGTGATCGGAAATGTTTCTACCCGTTCTAAAAATCCATTGATCAGTTCGGGGGTATAACTTGAACCCCCACCAAAAACGGCGACTTTCATGTTGTTCCTCGTTTTTCAAATGTTTTATATTTCCCAGGGTGGTTTGCCATGACCACCCTGTAAGGATGTCCATATGGGTTCTGCTAGATCGGGCAGCTTGGCAGCAACGGCCGTTAACAAACCAAAACAACCTGCCATCATCATATCCCCGAAAGGTGCCGCAAAATAAGGACATAGTGATGATTGAGCTAACATGCTGCGGCGGGGCCCAGTTAACATGATACCAAAACCTGTGTCTGGAAAAATATATGGCTCTTTTTCGATAATCAATGCACCATGCCCTTGATCATTAAACACGTCCACATTGCGTATGGAACCATCTGCCAATGTGTACAGCAAGCTATCAAGTTTGCCTTGATCGAGCATACCTGTATGGTGCTCAAAACAGCCTTCAATGCCATCAGGACCCATGCGAAATGCCAAAGTGTGTAAATTACCTACGTTTGCTACGATTAAACGCACACGGCCGTTAACCGCTCCATCCAACAATGCTCCCGCCACAGCCGCCGGAGCCGTGTCCATAAGTAACAGCGGCACATCGACATCGGCTGCAGATGCTTCTACCGCTTGCATGCGTGTCATGATCGGCGGGATATCAGGTGCCGCAAAGGCGAAGGTGGAAAGCCGCCGATCGGCTTGTAGGCGCTGCGCAATGTAATCAAAGCGGAACTTACGATCAGACATATCTGGCGGTGCATTGCCATGATCAAATACAGCTACGGCCACCGCAGACAGATCATCCAGGGACACGCAAAATTCCGCCAACGCACGGCGTATCGCAGCAAAATCGAAATCCCGCAATGTCAGCCGCACAACTTCATTTGGTAACGCTGCCGCCTCATCTTCACTAACGATCTGAATGCCTTGCGCTGCCAAATAATCCAGATCATCGTTAAACGAACGTGCTGCGGTGGGTGTGGCAAATAGTGTGTGGCCTGCCTTTAGATGGTCTTCAGCTGCCCAATGGCTAGGACCACCGCCCATGGTGACACCACTAAGCAATACCGGTTGTCCGGCACGTGTGGCAGCTTGTAAACGCCGCCGCACGATCATCGTTGGCGAGGGTACAACCAGCTTAAAGCCATTTTCTGGATGCAGTTCAGTATCATGCAGTAAAATATCCTGCGTACCTGTCCCCACATCTACACAAAGAATTTTCATCAACAGCGCCTACGGCCGTACCTGTTTTTGGGCAGCAATGATGGCATCTTCCCATTGGTTTGTATCAGCGTTGATGAGACGGCCGTTTGCTTCCATCGCCGCAATAACCTCTTTCATCCCCGCCTGCAAAGAGACCATCGGTTGAAATTCGGGTACATCACGGAATAACTTTTGTGGACTGTAATAAACATGATGCGCAAAAATTTCTTCACAAATGCCAAAACCTGGAATGTCATAGGTCTTGAGATTGGCAAACGGCACACCCACCAGTTCAACTTCGCGTCCCAGCGCTTGCATTGCCAATCGATGATAATCTGCCCAAGTGATATATTCACGTCGCACCACATTATAGGTTTGGCCAATGCAATTTGGCTTATCCAACACGCCGACAAATGCTTTGGCGGCATCGTCCACATGCAAAAATTGGTGCAAAGCGTTACCATCGCCACAAAGTACAATAGGCTTGCCCTGGCGGACGCGATCGAGCCAGCTAAACTCCCAGGCAACCTGCCTCAACAACCCACTTTGCGGCCCATAGGTAGTGGAAGGTTTGAGGACAATCGCCGGGAAACCGTCACGATAATACGCCTCCAGAAATAAGGCATCGGCGGCGGCTTTGTTGCGACCATAATCCGTAATCGGTCGCAGCGGATGATCCTCCGTTGTGGGAAACCAATCGTAATCTATGCCATAGGTACACACGGTAGACGTCTGCACAAATACGCCTACATCACGAAAAGCGCGGATACTTGAAGCGGCATCAGCAGCATTAAACCCGATCATGTCAATGGCGGCATCGAATTTTTCGGCCTGCATGAGCCGTTCAAAACGCTCTGTATCATGTCGATCGACTTGAATAAGTTTGGCGCCAACATGTGTTTTTTGGTGCTGACCTCGATTTACACAGACAACCTCATGCCCTTGATCCAATGCCAACTTCACAATGCTGCTGCTGATATTGCCTGTACCGCCTACGATTCCAATTTTCATATATCACCTCTATTTTGCCACCCACATGATTGACGAATGACTAATTCAGTTGGCAGCAGCGTCAGGGCATCGGCCGGTTCATTGTGGATTAGTCGCAGCAATTGAGTTGCTGCAGCGCGACCAGCTTCTTCGATAGGTGCACGCACTGTTGTAAGCGGCGGGTCAATGTAACGCGAAAGCAAATCATCATCGAAACCAACCACAGCGATATCTTCCGGCACACACAGCCCGGCGGCTTGAACAGCTTGTATCGCGCCACGGCCTGAAGCATCATCTGCCGCGAAAATAGCATCAATAACTTTATCTTCTTGGATCCATTGGGTGACGATGGTTACGGCCGTTTCCTCGTCAAAACCAGCCGTAGCCAATAAATCCGGGTCAAAACGGACATTGTGTGCGACCAATGCCTCCCGATACCCTTTCTCACGCCAACAAGCATCTTCATTGTCAGCGGCACCCGCCAAAAATGCGATACGTTCATGTCCACAATTCAGTAGATGTTCAACCATTTGATAGGCCCCCGCTTTATTTTCAAAGGTAATTGCCGGGATAATTAAGTCTTCAGGTGGTGTTTGGTGCAAGAGAACTAAAGGGAATTGTTTTCGGTGCAATCGTCTGAGGGTGTTTATATTCAAGCTGTTTGTAAAAATGATTAGGCCATCGGTATTATGTTGGCCAAGCGGTAAATTCAAAACATTCAACCCTTCTGGATTGGTGGTTGAATACAACAGCAAATCATATCCAGCCGAGGTCACGGTTTGTTGGATGCCCCGTAGGAGTTGAAAAAAGAAAACAGAACTCATTTCTGGCAAAATAAACCCAATAGTATTTGTTTTTTTAGCCGCCAAGGCGCGTGCGCCTTGGTGTGGAATGTAGTTAAGCTCCAGGATTGCTGCGCGTATGCGGTTCGCAGTTTTGGTGGCCACCGGCCCCGTGTTATTCAAATAGCGGCTTACCGTCATCGCTGAGACGTTGGCGCGTTGAGCAACATTTTTTATGGTTATATGCGGAGTCATGTTAGTCGGCTTCATCTTCAAATTACTAAAGAAACGTCCACATATAATTTATGGATAAAAGACGCTTCCACAAAC
>JAGRDI010000039.1:9077-25300 GCA_020432765.1 Anaerolineales bacterium
AAATAATCAACACTAAATGTTAACGCTAACATAATAACAATAGTGACTTATACTGTCAAGACATTGACTGCCTCTCAGATAAAAACGGAAGATTCATTGCATATGAATCACAAGCCTGAATTTCGTTTTCGTTGAGGAATTCCAAAAAAGTTCCTTTGACCAATTAAAACGCTTTGGGAATTACTAAAATCAGCGTATAATTGTTACAGATTGCACAATTAAAAAAGACCTTCAGGGCAGGGTGTAATTCCCGACCGGCGGTGTGGTCCGCGCAGACCAAGCCCGCGAGCTGCTCAACATACGTTATGCTAAATTTACGTTGAGCGGCAGATTTGGTGAGATTCCAAAGCCGACAGTTAGAGTCTGGATGGGAGAAGGTAGATGAACGGCATTTTTCGTAATCGCAGCGCAGTCAAGGGACCAGCAACGAGCGAATACGGCCGTTTTCCTTCGTGCATCCTTTCCCCCTGCCACATAAAACCTATGCGAACACGATTTCTGCGTTTTTTAGACGCGCAACCCACCTGGGTAACAATCTTAATATCCTTGGCCTTGCTGCTGCTTGTTTGGCAAGCAGTTGTACTGATTGGCGAGTATCCACCTTTTATTTTGCCAGGGCCTGTGGATGTGTGGCAGCAATTTTTGGTGGTTGTGGGCGACGGCCGTTTGCTCAAACATAGCCTTGTCACCGTCAGTCAAATCATTCCAGGGCTTTTAATCGGCTGCCTGGTGGCAATTCCGTTGGGATATGCCTTGGTCAAATCCCCTTTAGCTGAGCGCCTGTTATCCCCTTATCTGGTTGCTTCGCAGGCCATCCCGGTCATCGCGATTGCTCCCTTGTTAGCCATTTGGATTACATCAACCTATTGGGCGCGGGTATGGGTAGCGGTGTTGGTCGTATTTTTCCCGATCTTGGTCAGCAGTATCGCTGGGCTGCGCTCAGTGCCGGCGGAATTATATGAACTCATGCATTCATTGCAGGCAACACCGTGGCAAATCTTTCGTAACTTGGAGCTGCCTGCCGCACTGCCAGTTTTGTTAGCCGGCTTAAAAGTCGGCGCAACATTGGCGGTGATTGGCACATTGGTAGGCGAGTTTGTACAGCCCAAAAGCAGCGGTCTGGGATTCATGCTCACGACCGCACGTTATCAATTCAAAACCGATCAGGTCTTTGTTGTGCTGCTCACCCTGGCAGCCATCGCCCTGGTTTTATATGGTCTGGTCATTTTACTGGAAAATCGCTTACTGCATTGGCGCAAAAACAATTGAATTGAGTTTTTAGTACATGGATAGGACAAACATGGATGAAAGCATTTATTTCAGTTCCTATTTATCCATCAAAAAACAAAATTTTTGGGAGACAAAACATTGAAACGTTCTACTTTTTTATTACTGATTAGTATAACAATATTTTTAACCGCTTGCGGTGCCATAAACACACCTGAAGAAACGGCCGAATCCATCCAAATCCGCCTACCGATGGGCTACATCCCCGATCCACAATACGCACCATTTTATGTAGCCGTGGAAAAGGGGTACTTTGCCGAAGAGGGCATTGATCTTGAATTCGATTATAGCTTTGAAACCGATGGAATGGCGTTGGTAGGTGCAAATGAACTGCCATTTGCAATTGTTGGTGGCGATCAGGTAATTTTGGCACGCGCTCAAGGCGTGCCCGTAGTCTATGTGTTCGAATGGTTCCAGCGTTATCCCATTGCCGTAGTGAGTAAAGCAGAGATGGGCATCAAAACACCACAGGATATGGTCGGACACACAATCGGTTTACCGGGTTTTTTTGGCGCCAGTTATGTCGGTTTTGCCGGTTTGCTCTCGACCAACGATATGACCCAGGACGATGTCGAGGCGTTGGAAGTCGGCTTTACCCAGGTAGAAACCTTGTTGTCTGATCAGGCAGATGCGGTGGTCGTATTTGCCAATAATGAACCGATCCAATTGCAAAATTTGGGTGAGGATATCAATATCATTCAGGTAGCCGATTATATCGACCTTGTATTCAATGGTATTGTCACCAATGAGGAAACCCTGCACAACAATCCTGAACTGGTCAAACGCTTTTTGCGTCCGCTAATGCGCGGCTTGCTTGATACGTTGGCTGATCCTGATGCAGCATACGAAATCAGCAAAAAGTATGTCGAAGGGTTAGATGACGGCCGTCGCGCTGTGTTGGAGGCTTCACTGCCCATGTGGCAAGCTGAAACATTAGGTCTGACTGATGCTGCTTCGTGGGAACAAACAGAGGCGATTTTGCTAGAAATGGGGTTTTTGGATGAGCCGGTCAATGATTTGTCGGCCGGGTACACAAATGAGTTTGTGAACAAATTGCAACCGTAGGCTGTGGTTATTTTGCTATGGATTGATACAGATGATCACGGAATTGAATGAATTTGTTTCCAAATGACACAAGAAAATTATTTCGATGGATGAAAAACAACGGCCGTTTATACAACTAGATAACATCAGCCACATTTTTGAGGATGATGGCACGCATGTACTCGATAACATCTCCCTAACGATTTGTGCCGGAGCCTTCGTAACATTGGTTGGCTCTTCAGGGGTGGGGAAATCGACACTGCTGCGTATTTTGGGTGGATTATTGCTGCCGACAACTGGTGATGTATGGTTAAACGGCCGTTCTCCCCTCGAGTCCCATGCCCCTGTCGGAATTGTCTTCCAACGCGATAATTTGATGCCCTGGCGCACAGCCTATGAAAATGTGCGCTTGCCCTTGGAACTAAAAGGCATAAAAGATGCTGAGTCGGATGAGAAAGTGCGTGCTATGCTCGATCTAGTGGGGCTATCCGGCTTCGAGCAAAATTATCCCAGCCAATTGTCTGGCGGCATGGCACAACGTGTAGCAATTGCACGTGCGCTGGTACATAGGCCTACGCTGCTGTTACTGGACGAACCTTTCGGGGCACTGGACGCGCTCACACGCGAACGTATGGGCCAAGAATTACTGCGTATATGGCAAGCCAATCCAGTGACAGTGTTTATGGTGACACATAGCATCGACGAAGCAGTTTTTTTGGCAGATGATGTTTTGGTAATGGGCAGTCCAGACAATAATGGCCATCCAGCGACGATCACCCACCACATTCCCATCCCGCTGCCACGACCACGGGCCTTCGCCGTGCGCCAAACCACTGAATTCATGCGCTGCGAAACGGCCGTTCGAGATGCAATTCAAAATGAGGGGTAAAGGAAGAGAAGTTACACGAAGGTTCTGGAGAATTTGGGGAGTTGTTGGTTTTAAGCACGAGCGGGAAAGAGAGAAAGTGCGTTTAACCACTTTTCTCTTTCCCCTCTCCGTGTCACAGCTTTTATTCGTCTTTTTCCATTTCAGCAGCGGCCGTTTCCACAACCTCAACATGCTCAGCTTTACGACGAGCGCGACGGCGGCGAATTGCACGGATGATTAACCACAATGGAATGCCAATAATTAAAACAATGGGCAGAACAAAGATGATTAACCAAATCAAAATATCAACCAACGATTGCAATGCATTGATCAAAGATTCGATGGCGCTCTTGACAACACCTTGTGGCTGCCAGCCGCCGACTTCAATTGGTTGTGCCAGAGCATCTGGGGTCAGATCGATGTTAATCGTTGAAAAAGCAGCAGATTGCTCTAAATATTGTTTGCGCCCTTTCATCGCTTCAATGTCACCTTCCAAACGGCTTAACTCTTGATTAACCGCCAAGGCTTCTTCGACATTTTTGGTTTCATCTAAAAAAGCACGCACGCGATCGGCCGTTGCTTCCAGATTCGCCAACCGTGCTGCCACATCAACATATTCCTCAGTCACATCCTGACCTGAAGTTGAAATACTATTTACTTCCACCGACAATTCTGTGATGGCATCGAGTGCGCTTTGGAACCCCTCAGATGGCACGCGTACAGACATATTGCCGCGCTTAGCCGCATCACTATATTGATAGATACTGCTTTGCACAACCCAGCCTCCATTATCTTCTATCATACGGGCAATCGTATCAATCGCCATTTCCGTATCGGTGACGACAATGCCCATATCCGCTGTGCGAATAATCAGCCGGGTTTGAGGAGCGTTTTGCTGGGTGCTGTTCGCAAACGAATCAGCGGAACTATCCGCTCTATATGCCAACGCACCACCACTTTCTTCCATCTCCATGGACAGTTCTGCCGCCATCGGCATTGATTCAGCAGCCGCTTCATCATAGCTCTGTGATGCGCTGTTACCACATGCGGTTAACAATAAAAGCAGTATAAACATGAAGGTTGCGGATACATTTTTTTTGAATAACATGTTGTGTCTCCTAAAATCATCGGGTAGTCAATTAGTCGTTAGCCAAAATTGCTTTTGACTTTTCTACAACAAAGACGATGACATAAGGTAGAAGGTTCCTCTACCAGCCATATTCGAGGCGTCTAATCAAAGGACGCGGCAATCTTGCCTCTCGCATTTGGGCTTGGGTTTCGGCAATTGGATATTCGACTCGGTGAAATTCCCAGGCGAGGATTTCGCTGTCCAATACGGCATAGGCGGCGCGTGGATCAGAATCACGCGGCTGTCCGATGCTGCCTGGATTAATAATGACACGTGTGTCTTCTAGATAAATAGTTGCGTTATAGTCCGGAGGTATGCCAACCACATCCCCAGGTGCTTTTTCGGCGATTAACATGGGGACATGGGTATGGCCGACAAGACAAATCGGGGTTTCAATGAGGGCGAAGTTAGCCACGGCCGTTTCATAATCCTGAATATATTCCCAAACCGGTTCACGTGGGCTGGCATGTACCAATGTAAAATTATCAACCAAGCGCATTGGTGGCTGCGCATCCAAATAATCGCGGGTTTCTGCTGTGATCATCTTCTGTGTCCAGCGCACCGCCCGCTGCGCTTCAGAATTAAAATTTTGAATCGAAATTTTGCCCAAAGCGGCATAATCATGATTGCCAGTCAAACAGACATGATCATACTCACGCAGTAATTCAACACATTCGTTGGGTCGTGGCCCATAACCAATGACATCGCCCAGGCACCAAATTTTGTCCCAAGCACCATCAACATCTTTTAAAACAGTTTCAAAAGCAACTAAATTTGCATGAATATCAGAAATCACCAAAATACGCATGGTATATTCTCCTTTCCCAGAGGACTAATAATACCATGTATAGTTGAAGATAGTCACAAATGAATATATGCAAAAAGTCAGAGAATAAAAATTTTCTTGACAATCACACTAAGCAACCATTATAATTAAACTGGGTTGGTAAAGTTGCATTTAAGCGATTTGCTGAGAATCATCTCAACTGGCTCAAATTGTCGAAAGAGCCGCATACATAGCGGTTCGTTTGAGAACATCTCAATTCGGCATCCTCAATATTACCCTTTAATCGTAAGCCCTTAGAAATAATCATTCTAAGGGCTACTATTTTTAACGACAACTCTTATGTATTTGTTATACCTTGATGATTCAGGGTCAGTCGCAAATGTAAATGAAAAATATTTTGTGCTAGGTGGAGTGTGTGTTCCGGAAAACAGTACTCGTTGGTTAAGTTACGAACTTGAGAAGTTAGCTCAAGAAATTAATCCAGAAAATCCGAGAGATGTCGAATTCCATGCTTCAGAGATTTTCGGGGGCAGAGGTAAAATTTGGGAGCAATTTAATAGACAACAAAGAATAGAAATTATTCGCAGAGTTCTTCTAGTTCTTGAAAATGCTTATAGTTCAATCGTCACATTTGCGTGCGCTGTCCATAAAGAATCTTTCCCAAATACCGATCCTGTCATGACAGCATTTGAAGACCTTAGCAGTCGTTTCAACTTATATCTTAGGAACGTTACTTCTGAATATTCTCACAAGGGATTGATTGTTCTTGATAAAAGTTCTTATGAAACTAGCCTACAAAATTTGTCTTTCCAATTTAAAGAGCAAGGAGATCAATGGGGAAGTTTCCAAAAAAGCATTATTGAAGTTCCATTATTTGTCAATTCTCGCGCTTCAAGAGTTATCCAATTAGCAGATCATATCGCTTATGCCGTGTTTAGACGTTACAATGCTGAAGATCTAACCTACTTCAACTGTATTGAAGGTCGTTTTGATCAACGAGAAGGCAAGATGCATGGGCTAGCACACAAACAAACGTACAAGTATAGTTGTACTTGCCCTGCATGTATATCCCGACGGTGAATCGTTAAAGCCAGGGACATTTTTGATTATGGCAATTCTTGACGAACGCACACTAGATTTCACCAGTAACGGCGTCGAGCAAACGGTGCGCCTGGGCGTGCGTCTGGGTGGCATGTTGGAACCGGGCGACACGCTTTGCCTGTCAGGTGATTTAGGTGCTGGTAAAACGGCGTTTGCGCGTGGCATTGGGCGTGGTTGGGGAACGGCCGTACGTGTTACCAGCCCAACATTTACACTTGTTAACCAATATCCACGCTATGATAATCTCATTCTTTACCACATCGATTGTTACCGGCTGGAAAGCAGTGAGGACGCCTGGACGGTAGGTCTGGAAGATATTTTTGCCGACAATGGCGTTTTCATGATCGAATGGCCTGAAAGAATTGAGGAATGGTTACCCACCCAAATTTTATGGGTGCATCTAGCCTACTTGAACGAAACCAAACGTAAAATGCGCTTCAAGGCTGAAGGGGAACGACCTGTCGAATTATTAAAAGCATTCAAACGCAGTGCTTTTGGCATATAGGACTTCTATGATTCTGGCGATAGATACAGCAACACGCTGGTTAGGTCTGGCTCTACATGATGGCAAAGCAATCATAACAGAAGAAGGCTGGCGCAGTGTAAACACACAAACGATCGATTTAGCGCCAGCAGTGGCAACAATATTGGCGCGTTCGGGCATTACCGCTGCAAATTTAAAAGCAATTGCTATCGCGATTGGTCCTGGCTCATATACGGGGCTGCGTGTTGGTTTAGGTTTGGCAAAAGGGATGGCTTTGGCTTATCAGACCCCATTGATTGGCATCCCGACCCTAGACATTGTCGCCGCATCATTCTGCGAATTGCCCGGTGATTTGATTGTAACTGCTGAAGCTGGGCGTACACGCATTTTAGTCGGACGTTTCCAATGGACAAAACGGTATGGATGGCAAACTGACGAACGTCCTGAACTAACAACCTGGGCTGCCTTATTAGATGCTCAGCAATCTGAGGCAACTTTTGCTGGCGAGATTACAGAAGAGGCCGGCAAAGCCATCCGCAACAGCGGCAAACCATTTACCCTGGCTCCACCGGCGGCATGCGTGCGGCGTGCGGGTTATTTGGCAGAACTTGGCTGGCGACATTGGCGCAAAAAGAAAATTGATAATCCAGCAGCGCTCGTGCCCGATTATTTGCGTGAACCAGCAGGTGCTTAATGCCTTATCAGTGGGTTTCCTTCGGCCGCGTTCAGGACATGCTTACACAGTGTACATAAGTTTTCCGACACGAATTTCACGAAACACACTAATTATATTCGTGAAATTCGTGTCAGAATCTTTTCTAGTTTATCCAGGTTAGGATTCGTCACAAAGATCACAAAGATTTAGTGGAGTTTGCTCAAATGCTCTACGATTTACCTTCCCCATGACAAGCAAGCCTAATGAAAAGTCAGATAACTATCTGATTTTTAAGTTACGGCCGTTGCAACTTGACGATCTAGATGCGGTTATTGAGATCGATCGTCTTTCACTGCCAACGCCTACGAAAAAGGGTATCTACCAATACGAATTAGTCCAAAACCAACTGGCGCATTATCGCGTTTTGGTTGTGGAAGGAAACGGCCGCACCTCCGAACTAATCGGTTTTGCAGGTTTTTGGCTCATGGGCGACGAAATCCATGTCAGCATGATCGCCGTGCATCCTGCCTGGCGTAGAAAAAGATTGGGTGAACGCCTGTTGGCAGATCTGCTTGAGCAAGCGAAAGCCTCACAAGCCGTTCTCGTAACTTTGGAAGTGCGTGAACACAACACCGCAGCCCAATCGCTCTACCACAAATATAAGTTTGAAGTCGTTGGGCGGCGCAAACGTTATTACAAAGACACAGGCGAAGATGCTATCCTCATGACTCTGTTCCTCACCTGAATACCTAATTCAAGCCAAACCCCAGCAAATTTCCGTTTTTTTCACAATGACTATTTGTTCTGTTTACGGATTTCGCTGTTTACCACTGTATAATCTTTGACAAGAAATACCATAACAAACAGGAAAAATATGAACATTTTTATCACAGGTGGTGCTGGTTTTATTGGGAGCAATAGTGCCGACCACTTTTTGGGGCAAGGCCATCAGGTCACGATATTTGATAATATGTCACGGGTTGGCACGCAGGCAAATCTGGAATGGTTGTACGGCCGTCACGGCAGCGAACAGTTGCATGTGGTAACAGGTGATGTGCGCGATTATGCGTCACTAGCAGAAGCAATTCAAGGCGCAAACACAGTACTGCATCTTGCGGGACAAGTCGCTGTAACACTTTCGGTACAAAACCCACGTGAAGATTTTGAGATCAATGCGCTCGGTACCTTTAATGTATTGGAAGCCGTGCGCAACCACTGTCCAGAAGCGGCCGTTTTGTATGCATCCACAAATAAAGTGTATGGTGGCTTAAAAGACGTTGAAATCGTCGAACAAGAGAGCCGCTACGCTTTTGCCGATTACCCGAATGGTATACCCGAAACCTATCCGCTTGATTTCCACTCGCCCTATGGCTGCTCTAAAGGGGCCGGCGATCAATACATGGTCGATTATGCACGCATTTACGGCTTAAAAACAATGGTCATGCGGCAGTCGTGCATATACGGCCGTCGTCAATTTGGCGTTGAAGATCAAGGTTGGGTGGCTTACTTCCTCATCGCGACTGTATTGGGGCTGCCGATAAGCATTTATGGTGATGGCAAGGGCAAACAAGTGCGCGACTTACTGCATGTATCCGACCTCATTCATGCCTATGAACTCGGTATCAACAAAATTGATACGCTGCGTGGTGAAGTTTTCAATCTGGGTGGTGGTCCACAAAACACCTTTTCAATTTGGGCTGAATTCGGCCCTTTGATTGAAGAGTTAACCGGTAAATCAAAAACTGTCACCCACAGCGATTGGCGCTCAGGTGATCAACTTGTGTTTATCGCAGACACTCAAAAAGCGCATGAACTTTTAGGGTGGCAGCCCAAAATTGCCCCGATTGATGGCATTCATGATCTGTATCGCTGGGTCATAGAGAATACAAATCTATTTACCCATTTGATGTAACTAAAATCTTCCATAATGTAAACATGGATAGAAAGGGATTAATAAAAACAAGCTTATTTTTCTTTCTGCTGGTGTTTTCCAAACCACACCTAAACGCCGCTTGCCACCTCCAGAGCAGAATGCTAAACTAAGCACATGTCCCAAGCTCTGTATCGCAAATGGCGACCAGCCCGCTTTGACCAGGTCATTGGTCAAGAACATATTACCCGCACACTGCAAAACAGCGTGGCGGCAGATCGTGTTGGCCATGCTTATCTTTTTTGCGGACCACGCGGCACAGGCAAGACAACTAGCGCACGTTTATTGGCCAAGGCCGTCAATTGTCTGCATGACAATTTAGCTGAACGGCCGTGTGATCAATGTTCAAGTTGTTTGGCACTCAACAATGGCCGTTTCCTTGACCTGATCGAAATTGATGCTGCGTCTAATACAGGCGTCGACGACATCCGCGATTTGCGCGACAAGATCAATTTTTCCCCCAATTTGGCCCGCTTCAAAGTCTATATCATTGATGAAGTCCACATGCTTTCAACGGCCGCTTTTAATGCCTTATTGAAAACATTGGAAGAACCACCCGGCCATGCGATGTTTATATTGGCGACAACCGAAGAGCATAAAGTCCCGCTTACGATTAAATCGCGCTGCCAACAATTCAATTTCCGCCTACTAACCATTGCTGAGATATCTGCGCGTTTGAATTGGCTCGCTGAGCAAGAATCGCTGGACATTGAGCCAGAAGCACTCGAATTGATTGCAAGACAAGGTGCCGGCAGCTTACGTGATGCGGAAAGTCTGCTCGACCAATTGGTGGTTGCCCCAGGCGATACAATCACTTTAGAACGCGCTCAGATGGTTTTGGGCACGGCGTCGAATACGGCCGTTCTCACCTTAATCGATGCATGGCTAAATGCCGACGGTGCGGCAGGTTTAGACATCATCCACAATGCACTGGCCTCAGGTACAGATGCACGCCAGTTTTGCAGACAAATGGTAGGGCATTTGCGCCACTTATTGCTGCTGCAAGCCGCAGGTATGGATTTGGTGTTGGATGTAACAGCCGACCACAAAGCAAATCTACTTGCACAAGCCCAACGTGCGCCACGTGACCAGTTAATCACTGCAATTAAAGGGTTTAACGCAGCGGCGCTGCACCCAGCGGCAAGCTGGCAGCCACAGTTACCCCTTGAGTTGGCCTTTATCGAGATGCTGCCAGACACGCCCGCACCCACTGTGCAGATGGTCGTGAAAGAAGTAACTGCCCAACCAGCAGTAGCCGCTATGACAACACAACCACCAAAAGCACAGGTGAAAGCAGCACCCGTTCAAGAACTGCCACCTCCCGCGCCTGAGTTTAAGGAAATTTCAGAGCCAATTCTAGAGGAAACGGCCGTGGTAACTAAAGCAGTTGTTGAGAAACGGCCGCTGCAGTTAGAAGCAGTCAAAACCCAATGGCGTGCAATGCTGGCTCAAATTGGACAACGTAATAAGAACCTGCCTCCCCTGTTGGCAATGAGCCAACCATTAGGTGTTGAAGGCAACACATTGATATTGGGCTTTGACTATCCAATTTTCAAGAAAAAATTTGATGACACGGCCGATGCCGCAGCAACCATCGGCGCGGTATACAGTGAACTGCTGCATGCACAATGTCAAGTACGCTGTGTGATTACCAGCGAATATTCCGTACCCATCAACCGCGCCGAATTCGATGCTCTAGCCCAAGAACTTGGCGGCATCGTACGCGAAGAATAAAATTTTTTAGAAACCGCAAAGTATGCAAAGTTTTTCTCTGTGCGCTTTGTGTCCTCTGTGGTTAACTTTTTAGGAGACTATCAAAATGGCAAAACGACCTTATCGTGGCAAAGCAAAGAGTAAATCACCCAAAGCGAACAATATGATGGCTCAATTCCAACAAATGCAGCAAGATATGGCTGCGGCGCAAGCAGCCTTGGAAAATGAGACCGTCACCGTTACATCCGGTGGGGGCGCAGTGACCGTTGTGATCACCGGGCATCAACGGGTGAAATCAATTGAGATCGAGCCAGATCTGTTAACGCCTGAAGATGTAGATTTTTTGCAAGATATGATTGTGGCAGCCGTCAATTCGGCTATCGAACAGTCACAGGCATTATCGGCCGAACGCATGGAAGGCATTACCGGCGATATGGGCGGCCTAAATGATATGCTTGGCGGTCTGGGCTTAGGTTAGCCAACTGTGGCACGCCACGTCTTACCTCAGCCTGTCCAACGCCTGATTGACGAGTTTGCGCGTCTGCCCGGCGTTGGCCCCAAATCAGCCTCACGCCTGACATTTTACTTGCTGCGAATGCCAGAGGAACAGACGCTGGATTTGGCAGCGGCGTTAGCTGACATGAAGGCGCGTACCCGGTTTTGCTCGATTTGTTTCAATATCACTGAGGAAAACCCTTGCCTGGTTTGTCAGGACGACACCCGTGACCCACGCCTGTTGTGCATCGTAGAAGAACCGCTGGATGTATTGGCAATTGAACGTTCACGTGCTTACAACGGCCGTTACCATGTCCTGCACGGTGCTATTTCCCCAGTCGAAGGGATTGGTCCAGAAGATTTGAAAGTCGCCGAACTTATGCGGCGCTTAGAAGAAACCAGTTTCGACGAAATCATCCTTGCCACTAATCCTACACTGGAAGGCGAATCGACAGCCATGTATTTGCAGCGCCGTATTGGCAGTACAAATACGAAACTTACGCGTCTGGCTCGTGGCTTGCCAGTGGGTGGTGATCTGGAATACACCGACGAAATCACACTAAGCCGTGCTGTCGAGGGACGACAAGCGTTATAAAATTAGCTGGTCAGTATTTTAGTATGCCAGCAATAAGTTGACCGGCTGATAAGCTATTTTTGTTTGCTCCTGCCAAAACCTTGTGCTAAGATCAAGCTGTCTTGGGGTGTCGCCAAGTGGCTAAGGCAACGGACTTTGAATCCGTTATTCGAAGGTTCGAATCCTTCCACCCCAGTAAGGTATTGAGGACTGAGTGCATAACTCAGTCCTTTTTCATTTACTTGTGCATTAATCATGATTGTAAGTCCTTTAGCATACGCTCCAATAAATGCTTTTTGAGGATTGGCTTGTAAAACATATTGTATAGTGCGTAGCAACTGTTTGTCACACCATACACGCGACGCAATAAAAACAGCCCTTCTCTTTACAAAAAGCAACTGTATCTGTATAGGAGTAAACTTATGACATTAGCAGTAGTAATTTTAGCAGCCGGGCAAGGGACTCGAATGCTTTCAAAAAAACAAAAGATTTTACACGCCGTGGGTGGCAAGCCGATGGTGCAGCATGCGTTTGATGCGGCAACGGCCGTTGCGAGCATTCCGCCCGTCATGGTTGTCGGCAATGGTGAAGCAGGTGTGCGCGGTTTATTGGGTGAGCAAGCTACATATGTCACACAAGCTGAGCAGCTAGGTACTGGTCATGCCACAAAAATGGCCGCCCCTGTTTTGCAAAGCAACGTGGATCAAGTCATCGTCACCTATGGCGATATGCCGCTATTACGCAGCGAAACGCTGGAACGTTTATCTGACAAACAAGCCAAAACCAACGCTTCCGTTGTCTTGCTGTCAGTAATGGGCGATATCGAATCTTCTTTTGGGCGTGTCGTGCGTGACCAGCATGGCCACGGTGATGTACTGGAAATCGTAGAAGTCGCTGAAGCACGCCAACGGCCAAATACAGCCGAACTGTTGGCGATCCGTGAACTCAACGCGGGCGTCTATTGTTTTGACGCGGATTGGTTGTGGCAAAATATCGATACTTTGCCCGTGCGCCAGGCACGTAGTGGACAAGAATTTTATCTGACCGATATGGTCGAGATTGCCGTGGCGCAAGGTCGTTTGGTTGAAGCCATCGCCACTGATGATCCCGACGAATGTCTGGGAGCCGGCACACGCCGTGAATTAGCGGTTGTCGAAAAGGCTTTTCGGCGTCGTGCCAATTTGCGTTGGCTAGATAGAGGTGTCACGATTATCGACCCTGATTTTACCTATATTGACCAGGATGTGGTGATCGGTCGTGACACTATCATTTGGCCCAATGCTTACCTGCAAGGTAAAACGAGTATTGGCGAAGATTGTAAAATCGGTCCCAATGTCGTCATTCGTGATGCACAAATCGGAGATGGTTGTCATATTGAACAGTCGGTGGTAGAAAATGTAACTGTGGCAAATGAAACCCGTTTACGACCATTTTCGGTTGTAACGAATGAATTATCTCTATTAGATGCACGGGTCTATTGAGAATAATAGGGATTGCGCATTGCGTAAACATGTTTCAGTACGCAATTCGCAGCACGAAATACGTTTATGATTAGTGAAGCACAACGCGATCAATTGATAGCCGCGGCAACGGCCGTTCGCGCAAACGCCTATGCGCCTTACTCAAATTATAAAGTGGGGGCAGCGCTT
This sequence comes from Anaerolineales bacterium, assembly GCA_020432765.1. Classification (GTDB taxonomy): domain Bacteria; phylum Chloroflexota; class Anaerolineae; order Promineifilales; family Promineifilaceae; genus JAACFF01. The sequence continues at coordinate 22,794 of JAGRDI010000039.1, forward strand.
TTGACGGCAGACGGCCGTATCTTCACGGGCGTCAATGTCGAAAATGCTTCTTATGGGTTAACCGTATGTGCTGAGCGCAATGCGATTGGCAAAATGGTGGCAGAGGGTGTAGGAGAGATAACGGCCGTTGCAGTTGTTACCGAAAATGGCGGCTCACCTTGTGGGGCCTGTCGCCAGGTTTTAGTCGAGTTTGGCGCTGATGTACCGGTTTGGTTATGTGATTTGGCCGGGAAAATCCACACAACCACTCTATATTCGCTCATCCCTAATCATTTTGGCCCTGACCACCTGACATAAATTTCGCTTCAGATCAATTTTTGCCACGAATTTCACGAATTAAAACAGCCTAAATTCTTGCCAACTTCGACTCTCCTCAGTTGGGTTCGTGGCAGATTTTGAATCTGTCAATTGGCTTCAAATAACGCCTACTGCGAAATAATCAGCAATTTCTGCTTCAGTTTTTCCCAAATTCAATAGTACTTCGGTTGTGTGTTCCCCTAATAATGGGGGCGATGTGAAACTATCTTCATACGTGTGGGACAGCTTTATCGGGTTACCAGGCATCTTGACTGTGCCACCTTGCGAATGTTCCACCTCAACCACCATATTGCGTGCCACTACTTGCTCATCCCTCAACGCTTGTGCCAGATTATTGACTGGTGCACAGGGGATACGTGCCTCACGCAGTTTACTAATCCAATAAGCCTGTGTTTTCGTCTGAAAGGCTTCGCTGACTTTTTTATTGATAAGCTCGCGATTACGCCAACGGCCTGGCTGCACTTTATTTTCTTCTGTATCTAACTCCGGCAAATCAAGTAGCTCCATTAAATTGACCCAAAAGTTATCGGTGATCACTGCAATGATGATATATCCGTCGGTTGTTGGAAAGGTATTGTAAGGTACATGTACAAAGTGACCATTGCCCATTTGCCCTGGAATCTCGCCAGATAGAAAATGCATAGTAGCCATATAATTGAGCAAACTGATTTGGGCATCAACCATGGAGATATCCACATGTTGACCTCGCCCGGTTTGTTGGCGTGCAACCAAGGCTGCTAAAACGCCAATCACACCCATCATGCCACCACCCAAATCGCCAAAAGGGATGCCTGCGCGGGTTGGCGGGCCATCCGGCTGCCCGGTAATGCTCATGCCGCCACCAGTCGCTTGAGCAACCATGTCAAATGCAGGACGATTTTTGCCCGGGCCGGTTTCCCCAAAGCCAGTGATGGTGCAGGTAATAATGCGTGGATTGATTTTAGAGAGTTGCTCGTAATCGATTTTAAGGCGTTTGGTGACACCCGCGCTAAAGTTGTTCAGGACGATGTCGGCCGTTTCTACCAATTCATAAAACAGCTTCAAACCTGCCTCACATTTTAGGTTGAGGGTAACACTTTTTTTATTGCGATTAAGTGTCAAAAAATAAGCACCCATGCCATGTTTGCTATTATTGGGATCGTCGGCTAACAAACGGCGTGTACCTTCGCCGCGCCCTGGTGGTTCTATTTTGATCGTTTCGGCGCCCATATCGGCCAACAGCATACCCGCATAGGGACCACTGAGCATATGGGTCAGGTCAAGCATTCGTATTCCGTGTAGCGCTTTCATCAACTGTCGTTCCTTTTGTACATATCAAATGTCATAACATTATATCATTGCAGTTCATTTGGGCATGTTTCGCAAAAACATAGCCTTTCTGTACCATTTTTTGGTATCCTTGCATTAAAAGGTTTTCAATGGAAAGATTATGCTGACAATTGGACAATTGGCAAAACAGGTGGGGGTGCGACCTTCCACTTTGCGTTTTTATGAAAAAGAGGGTTTGCTGCAGCCAAACGGCCGTTCTGAGAGCGGTTATCGTTACTATGGTACAGATGCGGCTCAAACAGTGCGCTTGATTCAACGTGCGCAGCGCTTGGGTTTTTCATTGGCCGATATACGGCCGTTGCTGCAAGCATGGGAAACTGGCGATCTGTCAGATGCGGCGGTTGTCGCCACTGCCGAACATCGTTACCTGGCGCTTGAGGCCCAAATCACACGACTGCTTGTGCAGCAGCATGAGCTTGAACATTTTCTGCAAGACCTCGACCGACGTGTAAAAAAGGCGTCGGCATCTTCAAGTACACCATCGGCTTTCGACCAACTCTTAGCGCGTGTATGTGCCGATCCGGCAGCAACTGGTGAGGCCAATTTTATGTTTGATTGGCTGTTGGCGCAGGCCGGCTGTAGTTTGACTACGACAGCGGGTCAACAAATCCTCAACCGCCTACGTGGCCAACATATGCATGTGTGGCAAGAAGATGAAGCGTATTATATTTTGATCGTGGGTGGGGAAACGGCCGTTGTCGATGCCTTACAAGAATTAGCCCAACTAGAGTCCGACTGCGAAGCCCACGCGCATTCCAAACCAGAAGTTATCACCAATGCAGAAGGTGCGCTCTTCATCGCACGCAGCGAAAACGCCTTTATTTATGCCCGCCTGTTCCTAGCTTTGGAAAACACCTAAT
>JAGRDI010000040.1 GCA_020432765.1 Anaerolineales bacterium
TGTGTAGGTGATTTCGCCCAATACTGCCCTGAACAATAGTCTTTACCTAACAATCTGGCGTCTGGCAAATTCTAGAGTTGTCAGGTTTCTACCACAAACCTGACAACTCTTCTAGGGTAAAATGAAAATGCCAGTGTCCAGTAACAATAATCAGTTTTCAGAGAGCATTGCTATCAAAAGCTGATTACTGGAATATTTTGAACAGTGAAAAAAGCCGACCAATTTTGGTCGGCTTTTTTTGTTTTCAAACTGTTTCCAGGTATTATGTAACTCACTAGAGATTTTTTGAATAAATTTGCATGACGTTTTATGAATAACTTGAGGAAACAGCAGATTACCTATCAACGCAATTTCAATTTATGTAGGAGAATTTATGTCAGCGATTCAGCGTGAGGAAGGCGGCGGAAAACCTCTCATTTCTAGCAATTGGGAAGAATTTCCCTGGTGGCTGGTAATTATTATCGGTTTCCTGGTTTTGATGGGTTTACTAATCTTTGTTAATGAAGATTACCGCGATGCATTTGTTTTTATTATCCCTGGAATCAGAGTAACCCTTTATACGACATTGGTTGCGTTCGGCTTTGCATTAATCCTTGGTTTGTTAGCCGGTTTAGGACGCATAAGCCACAATGTGGTTATTCGTAACCTGGCGATTACCTATGTCGAATTTATCCGTGGTGTGCCTACACTCGTCTTGATCTTTACGGTAGCTTTTGTCATTGTGCCTATCTGGGTAGATGCACTCGATAATTTTATCGAAATCGATAATAAATTTATGTCTCAAAATACACGTGCGATTATCGCGTTGGCCATCATTTATGGGGCGTTTTTGGCTGAGGTTTTTCGTGCAGGCATTGAGTCGATTCCTAAAGGCCAAATGGAGGCGGCACGCTCGGTGGGCATGACTTATGGGCAAGCGATGCGGCATATTATTTTACCGCAGGCGGTTCGTAATATATCGCCGGCTTTAGGTAATGATTTTATTGCTATGCTCAAAGATTCTTCATTGGTTTCGGTCTTGGCTGTACGCGATATTACGCAAACCGCCCGTCTTTATGCGGGCAGCACATTTCGTTTCCGTGAAACCTATTTAGTTTTGACATTTCTATATCTCACGATGACCCTTTCATTAAGTTTGCTGCTGCGTTGGTATGAACGCCGTTTGAAGAAGGATGGTAAGTAATATGAGCGTAGAAGATATTATTGTTATTGATAATTTGCATAAATACTTTGGTGAGATTGAAGCTGTGAAGGGCGTGAATTTGCGCTTAAAACGTGGCGAAGTGGTTATCATAGTCGGACCTAGTGGTTCCGGTAAAAGCACGGTCTTGCGCTGTATTAATCATTTGGAAGTGCCAACGAGTGGTGCAGTTTATATTGATGGCGTGCATCTGGAAGATAAGAAGACAAATATCAATGAAGTGCGTGCTGAAGTGGGTATGGTGTTTCAGCAGTTTAATTTATTTGGACATCTTTCTGTGCTGGATAATGTCACGATTGCGCAAAAATTGGTGCGTAAACGCAGTAAAGAAGAGGCGCGTGAGATTGCCATGCAGCAGTTGACACGGGTTGGCATCCCTGAAAAGGCAGACGCGTACCCGCGCCAATTGTCCGGCGGGCAGCAGCAGCGTGTGGCAATTGCACGTTCATTAGCGATGAATCCCAAGATCATGTTGTTTGATGAGCCGACCAGTGCGCTTGATCCTGAAATGATCAAAGAAGTGCTGGATGTGATGCTCGATCTGGCTAAAGAAGGGATGACGATGGTGGTTGTGACGCATGAGATGGGTTTTGGACGTGCAGCGGCCGATCGGGTTGTCTTTATGGATGAAGGCCAAATCGTGGAAGTTGGCACACCTGAGGTAATCTTCTCTACCCCCAGCCATGATCGTACAAAATTGTTCTTGAGCAAGATTTTGGCGCATTGAGGAGCATATGAACGAGCTATTACATCAACCAGGTTTTTTAGGTACGAGCGCAAATTGGGCTGCCGATATGACATTGGCGGCCAGTTTGCTGGTGGCGGTTGTATTAACTACGGGAGTGGTGGCGGCTGTCAAACAAAAATACGGCGTTCATCGTGTTTTACAAACGTTGGGGGCGACTATTAATGCCATTTTGGTTTTATGGTTGATGGTCTTGCCTTTTCGTGATTTTGTAGCACCGGCCGATAATCCAGGTGGTTTGCCTGAAATCGCACTGGTTACGACAAAAATTCATGCTTTGGTTGGCTTTTCGGCACTCGTTTTTGGGGTGTTTGTTGTCTTGCGTGGTAATGGGTTGATGATCAAACCGCTGCGTTTTAACAATTACAAATTGTATATGCGTATTTCCTATGGGTTGTATATGTTGGCAACGTTGATCGGCATTTTTGTGTATATTACGTGGTTTGTTGGTAATCCTAGTCCGCCTACGTATAATTGATTTTGCTACGACTTTTTCTATATTTAAAGGAGAAAACGATGACTGCTTACTATATTCTTTCGCATACGATTGTAGATGTTGACCGTTATCAAAAAGAGTACATTCCAGGCACCTGGCCTATCCTTAACAAGCATAAGGGTGAAATAGTCGCGGTTTCTTTGAATGCGGAAGTCTTACAAGGCAATCCTCCAGGTGGCATCATCATTCTTCGCTTTCCTTCGGCGGAAGCTGTACGTGCATTTGCGTATGATCCCGACTATCAACCATTGAAGCAGCTGCGATTGACGCTCACCAAAGATGCAAGCGCGGTTATGGTACCTGAATTCAAAATACCCGGGAGTTAATATATTGTAAACGAGACAAGGATGGACAACGGCCGTTTCCCCAAACAAATCCGAGGTTAACTGAACCCCAACCATGCTAACAAACAAAATACAGGCCCTATTTAATCCTGAGCAATATCATGGCCGGGGTATCAACAAACGCTATTTCGAGGGCTGGTTTTACAAAGTTGTGAATGCTGCCGAAGACAAAGCGTCCTTCATTGTTGGTATCGCTATGGATGAAAATGGTGATCAACAGGCTTTCATTCAAATACTGGACGGCAAAGCACTAACGGCCGTATTGAAGAAAGCATGACCTCCCAAATAAAAGTTCTCTTGATCGACAAGAAAAACAAAAAAGTTTTGCTGCAAGATACAGGCAGGAATGCGGGATTAGAAGTCGCGGGTAACGTGCCGGAAATAACGGTCGCTTAGTGTAGCAAAATCTCCCATTTCGTGTTACAAATTTAGTGTAGGTCTGGTTTGGTTTGAAATGGTTTCAACAACAGGAGACAACAAATGGCATCTGGCAGTATAAATTTTGCTCTTGACGGAAATTCACAAAACGCGGTTTTGGTTTACCGGCCCTGGAGTGTACGTACTTTAAAGGTGGTGGTGTCGGTAACGGCCGTTAACCAAAACAACTTCCCCGCATTACGCCTACGCACAAAAAGAATGGCTGATAAAGATGTCACCGGTATCACTTGTGGCTATGCTGATGACAATGATGATTTTGTAATTAGTTGGGGCGGTGGGCATGAAAACGGTCCCTGTATTCAAGCCAGTGATGACGGGCATGTTGAAGGTTGTGTACCGCTGGAAGCCGCAGCCACAAGCAATATTTTTTTGAATGTCCATCATCGTGGGCCAGGTGTGCCAGAAACGGCCGTTGTCACCCTCGAAGCTTATAACGAAAACGAAAACAACAAAGTCTATGCCAGTTTAAACGTTACTTTGCAGAAGCCTGTCGTTGATGCCAGCAATATCGTACAGTTACATGCCGCTACTTCTGGTAATTGGCAAACCAACGCTGGAACATTGCTGCCAACCTATGATCCGCGTTGGCATCCTGATAGCGATGTTACTTATGTTTCTTCCGCATCAATTCCATTGCGGGTGCAGCAAGACGAATTTACCTTGCGCTTTTTATGGGGTGGTGAAGAGATAGCGATGGTAGAAGATAAGACACGGCCGTCTATGCTTGATCCTGATTTCAGTGCCGATAAATATCAACCCGGTGGCGTTCATTTCGAGTTATTTCATTGGGACAATGAATTTTTCGCATTGCGTATCTGGTTCTCCTGGTTGAATATTCGCATTCCCGATCACATTTGGAAAGCTGCCAAACACGAAGTGCCCGACGCCGAACGTTTTGACCTGCTCATTCGGCGCAAAACCGGCCACATTGGTTTGGCATGTACTGACTTACATTGGCGGGAGATGTGGGGAAGATGTGAGGATTTAGATGAGCCTGTCACAGGTTACATAGGGTTAACTGGTGGTACATTAATTCGGGTGGGTATCGAAGATATCATGAACAAAAAGTTACCCCAGAACTTGCCCGATAATCTCGTTATTAAAAAGAAATTGCCGTATGATTTGCTTTTAGAGTTTGTAAAACGTGAAGCTGATGCTTTTGCAAACCAGGATGATAACGCAAAAGATGTTACCCTCGGACCCGGCAATCAAGCTCACGTACCTACCTTAAATAACGTCGTCTTTGACCCGATGCTTGTTGGTAAAGATGTTCGTTATGAATGAGTTGTCTGAAATATAAAAACCAGGAAAACTAGATGCAAAACTTGAACCTACCGCGAAAACATCCATATCAATATCTAAACCAATATTTTACCTTAGAAGACTTACAATTTTTGTGCCAAGGATTGGGTATTCAATACGAGAATTTGCGTGGTGATACCAAACAAAGCAAAGCATTGGATTTACAAAGCTTAATGAGTCGCAACTTGCAGCTTGGCACCTTGCTTGCAGATATACCCATGTATAAATCAGCTGGATACAATCCAGAAGATTATATTTATTTATTGATCGAAGACCATATAGACGCGCAGCAGATCGGCAGTATCTGTCAAACATTAGCCTTTCCTTGTCAAGAGTTGACACTTTCACCGCAAGAGCTGATGGCATATGATCACAACAATCGTTTTCGTAGAGGAAAAGCTCAAATTTTACATGCTTATGCTGTGCAGGAAAATCGCCAGCAAGAGCTGCTTGAAACCATGCAAAAATTGTCGCCTACGTTAAATCTGCAAGCCTTTACCCAAGCCCTGCCTGCAACGCCTTCAACGCAGCCGGAAACTCCGACCCCACCGTCCAATCCCAGATCAAAAGTTGTTTCTTATGAAAATTTTGATTTGCGTATCGGCAATAAGCGCGAGGAAGATGGTAAATATCCAGTTGAAGTACTTGCCTCTCCAAATGGGCAGGTGAACCCCGTATGGCATGATTTTCCAGTCGATGACCCAGAATTTTATTCATTGACTGTATATTTGGAAAATCTGGTTGCAAAAGGGTCTGATGCCAAAAATTTAGGCCAAAAAATGTATCAGATGCTTTTTCCGGGTGATGTCGGCAGTAAATATGTGGAATGTGTTACGTCTACCAAGATGGATGGCAAAGGCTTACGTTTGCGGCTGCGTATTGATCCACCTGAATTAGACCGTTGGCCTTGGGAATATTGTTTTCATCCTCAATATGATTACATTGCGCAAAACAAAATGACACCTTTTGTACGCTATCCGTCTGAGAGCATTGCCGTTGGATCTTTAAAAATGCCCCAACCGTTACATGTGTTATTCGTTTCTGCCAATCCAACGGGAACCGCTGTGATTAATCCTGAAGGAGAAAGACAGGTTGTCGAAAAAGCGCTCGAACCACTCATTGCTAGTGGGCAGGTTGTGCTCGACTTTTTAGAGGCACCAGCATCGGCCGAAAATTTAGATATGAAAATCCAGGATGGCAATTACGATATTTTGCACTATTTTGGTCACGGTATAGTTCTAGATGATGGGCAGGGGGCTTTGGCTTTAGAAGATGAATTTGATAACAGTTTGCAACCCCTTGATGTCGATCAAATGCGTGCGATTTTTCGTAACAGCGGTCTAAAAGTGGCTTTCTTGAATGCGTGTCATGTTGGTGGTCATGAGGGTAAAGACCCGATGAATAGTATCGGCCGTTCCCTCATGCGTGCTGGGGTACCAGTCGTTGTTGCTATGCAGTTTGAATTACCCCAAAAAACTGCCCATCTCTTCTCACGCAGGCTGTATTCGAGCCTGGCGAAAGGTGAGCCATTTGACCAGGCGATTTCCACTATTCGTCGCAGCGCTTTTATCTCCACACGTGATAAAATTTATTGGGGTATTCCTATCCTGACAATGCGTGCTGAAGACGGCATTTTTTGATAATAAATGATGCAAGATGCTTTAACTTTAAGCCGCAGCCAAATACAAGCTTTTTTGACCTGCAAGCGCCAATTTGAGCTGCGTTATTTGCGTCAGGTTCCCTGGCCAGATAGGCCGCTGCCTGAAAGAGTGGCCACGGCCGTTTCCCGTGGACGCCAATTTCACCAACTACTCGAACGCCATTTCCTGGGTTTGCCCATTGATGCCCACACACTTGACGACGATAAATTGCGTCATTGGTGGCATGATTTTCGCAACAGCGGATTGGAGATTCCAAACGGCCACTTCGGCGCTGTGCAGCATAAGCGTTACCTCCCCGAACACCGTCTAACTATTCCTGCTGGAAACCATTTTTTGTTGGGGCGTTTTGATTTGTTGGTCGTTGGCACGCATGATGATCTGCCTTTCGCCCATGTCTTTGATTGGAAAACCAGCCATCCTCGCAGCGCTGCCGATTTGTATGCAGATTGGCAAACACGCCTTTACTTAGCCATGTTGGCAGAGGGTGGAGATGCATTGTTGCCTAACAATCGCAGCCTTAAACCTGAAAATATCGCTATCACTTACTGGTATGTGCGTGAACCAGACCAACCACGCACAATTTTTTACGACCAGGCCAAACACAAAGACAATTGGGCTGATATTGTACAAATTCTGGGTGCTATAGATGATCATACAGCTCGCGATGAGTGGCCCTTGTCAGACTCCTGGGAGCCATGTAAAGGTTGTTCTTACCAGGTTTACTGTGGGCGGCAAACCAAACATGCTTCTACACCTGATATTGCCGCCGACGATTTGGAAGTTGATTTTGTGGGCTGGTCAGAAGAAGCCGTTGTCCCTGAAATCCCCTAATTTGCCACAGTATGCAGCTAACAGACTTCGATTTCCTGCTTTCACCTGAAGGGCAAACACTGCTGCACGCAACGGCCGTTACCCCCATCACACCCCAAAATCATTTACAAATCGCCTCCCAATTACGCCAACAACTGCCGCCACCTCATGCCCAAGCCATCATCGACACCCTAATCTTACGCCAACGCGCCACGAAGAAATTTGGCCATGCTGCTGAGATGTATTTTACGCGTAATGCGCTTGAACAAGCCTCATCAGAAATCATCGCCGTGTATCGTGCGCAGCGCTTCGTGAAAGTAGGCATCCAGACCGTCGCCGATTTGGGCTGTGGCATTGGTGGTGATGCGCTTGCCCTGGCGCAGCATGTGTGGGTTTTGGGTGTTGACCTTGATCCACTACGACTGGCAATGGCACGTGAAAACGTTGCCGCGTATGGCGGTGCGGGACGCTTCCAACCAGTACAGGCAGATTTGACCCACTTTGCACCACCTTATGTAGATGCCTTGTTTTTTGATCCGGCGCGACGTGATGCTCAAGGCAAACGCATTTATTCGCTGCATGATTATAAGCCGCCATTTAGTTTGGTTGATCGCTGGCGAAGAACCGTGGAAGGAACGGCCGTAAAAATCAGTCCTGGTGTGCATTACGACGAACTGCCGCCGGCCACTCAAGCCGAAGTCGAATTCATTTCGGTTAATGGTGAAGTCAAAGAGGGGGTGTTGTGGTTTGGCAGCCTGTCTTCACAAGCGAGTCGACGTGCAACGCTATTGCCGGATGGTTGGTCGCTGACTGATTTAGATGCTCCCGGGCAACAGGTAGCAGTAACAACCTCCCAAAACTATCTGTTTGAACCCGATGGTGCTGTCATCCGCGCACACCTTGTCCAGGCTTTAGCTCGCCAAATAAATGCGACACAAATCGACAAAGAGATCGCTTACCTCACCACAAACGAATTTATCAAAACTCCTTTTGGCCGCTGGTTTGCGCTTGAAGATGCCTTTCCCTTCCAACTCAAACGTTTACGCCACTATCTACGCGACCGAAAAATCGGAAAAGCAACCATAAAAAAACGCGGCTCACCGCTTGATGTTGCTAGATTACAGCGTCAGCTCAAATTGAGAGGGGACAAGCACTGCTATATTTTTTTGACACAAGTGATGGGAGTGCCGACTGTGCTAATTGGACAGTCGATTGCATGATATGGTTACAATGTGTTTTCAGTGATGTTGCTCAAATATTGGCGCATCACTGTGCGTAAGGCGCGAATATCTAGAGGTTTGGGCAAATATTCATCACAGCCCGCTTCCAGACAACGTTCCCGATCGCCAACGAGTACGTTTGCAGTTGTAGCAATAATTGGAATTGTAGACCATTCTGGATTGTCTTTGATCATTGATGCTAATTCAAGACCATCGATTCCGGGAATGTTAATATCTAACAAAATAATATCCGGCCGTTCTTCTGCTAAAATCACCAGGGCGCGATGGCCATCGGCAGCCTGCAACAGCGTATGTTTTTCTGCTTCTACAATACGTGATACCAATACCATATTTGTTTGATTATCTTCAACACACAATACTTTCTTGCGATCCATTCGCTTTCTCACTTATTTATCTATGCCAGGCGTTCCATTTTGAGGAATACTGAACCAAAACGTTGTCCCTGCGCCTGGATGACTTTGCAATCCGATTTGACCCCCATGTAATTCTACCAAACGTTTACTTATCGGCATGCCCAGACCTGTGCCGCGTTGCGGAGAAGCTTTACTCGCATCTACTTGGCGAAATTGCTCAAATACAATTGGAATATCTTCATCATGAATACCAATTCCTGTATCACGCACATAACAATAAAAGGCTTTATTTCGCATCTCTGCACTTATTTTTACACTGCCTTCATCCGTGAATTTTATGGCGTTCCCTACGATATTCCACAATATTTGGCGTAGACAGGTGCGATCCGCCACAATTGTATCGATATCATCTTCTAAATGATATTCTAACGCGATCTCTTTTTTATCAGCAGAAATTCGCGCCGAATTCACGACGTCTTCAAATAACTTTTGCACATTGACTGTTTCGTACTGCAATTCCACCCGGCCAGCTTCAATTTTAGACATGTCTAAAATATCGCCAATGAGGTCGCGTAGATGGTAGCCACTCGTGCGGATCAGGTTGATATCCTCCTCCATGCGATCCGATAATTCACCATCGATACCAGATAACAATACATCCGCAAAGCCAATAATAGAGTTTAACGGTGTACGCAGTTCGTGGCTCATACTGGCCAAAAATTCTGTTTTGAGGCGATCTACTGTTCGTAATTTCGCAGAAGTTTCTAGCTGTTCGGCATATAGGTAGGCGTTCTGAACGGCCACGGCTACTTGTGAAGCCAATGTTTTTTGTACTTGCACATCATCATCACTAAAACGGTTACGGGTTCGTGCTTGTACCCCTAAGACGCCCAACAAGCTATCACCTAAGAGAATAGGGACAGCCAGACCAGCACGTGTTTCCGGCAAAAGTGGATGATGCAGAAAATC
>JAGRDI010000041.1:0-10964 GCA_020432765.1 Anaerolineales bacterium
GTATCACGAACACGGAACCATTTTTTAGATACCTCGGCTACTTGGTCACGCCCTTCGCCGATTGTATATTGATGATCAACAATATTTCCTTTTACTTCCAGATCGGGACCACCTCTCAGGTTAACGGTAAACCGCTCACGGACAGGTGTAATCAACGCCTTTTTGACCATCGCGACACGCTTGCCATGTGCGTCTTCTACTTCCATGCTATCTTTGACACGCAATTTTCGTTCTTGAATCTTGTAGAGTACTTGACCATGGGCATCTTCAAAGTTTAATGTGTCACGAACTCGCAATGCTTTGCCATCTATCTTGTACGCTTTTTGGCCTTGTTCATTTTCAATCCAAAAATCGTCTCCAAAGGAAACCATCTTTTCACGCATTTGATAACGATTTTTATTACTACCTTGACGACCTATACCGCGATCGTCATGTCTTTCTTCACGTCTTTCTTGTCTTCGTCTCATGATTTTGTCTCCCAATAAGCCAAGTGTTTATTGCTTTTGGCTTAAAATTCTAATTCCAATAGTCGTTCGTTGTATGTTTGGCACTGTAATGGAGGACAGATGACGATAGATTCATATTTTTGTCATTCGATATCTGTCTAATCGTGTCGCAAACTAATTTGCGAACGTTTACCAGAGATTTTGTTCTCTAATTTAAAGTGTTTCTCTATCCTTAAGGGTGCGTTCAAAAATGATTTTGGTTAAAGATTTGTCCAATCTTCAAGATCAGACAAATCTCACCAAGTTAATAACGAATGAACCTTTAGAGATTTTCTTCAAACTAGAGAACAAAGCTTTAACTAATACCCTTCGTAGTTAGGAATGCGTTTACGGCCGACACCACCGCCATAAGAAGCGATATCTGCAAAAAGCATAATCCCAATCCACAGCCAATCCCAGCCAGTCACACCTCCGGGCGAGACGATAACGTACATGATTGTCGTCCAGGGAAGGAATATAATCCCTAAAATTGGCCAAATCCAATAGGCGCCAGGCCAATTACTAAAAGCAATTTGCCAACGAACTGACTGGAATATCCACCAGAACGCACCAAAAATACGTGGGCCTAATAAAACGAGCGCTAAAAATGCACAACACATGGATAATTCTCCTTAGTAATAATTATTATGTGAAAATAGATTGATATTTTCACTTGATAAATTTCTTTCAGTCTGGGGCAAGTCCATTAAATATATTAAATGCCGAGTACTTTCGCTTTTTGAGCCGCGAATTCTTCTTCAGTGAGAATCCCCTGATCTCTCAAATCAGCCAGACGTTCGAGCTGCGTGATCATGTCTTCTTGTGGTGGCGGTGGTGGTGGGGCGTATTGCTGCGGTGGTGGCGGTGGAGCGGCGTATTGTTGTGGCGGCGGGGCCTCTTGTGCAGCGGCCTGGTTCATGGCATGGGTATATGCCTGCGCGTTTTTATCCGCCTGACGGCGGTTTACTGCGTTGCGGGTAGCGGTGGCTGTGCCGGATACGACTGCCACTGTTGCCAATCCTCGTAATAATCCTGGCATGATAATCTCCTTTAGTTGTTCGCTGTGATCGAGGTGTAAGCCTCATCTACAATGGGAGCTGGTACACGGAAGTTTAGAGCCACTTCAACCCCTTGGGCATCAATGGCATTTACGAGGGCAATGGCCCAACTGTGTTCGATAGCCAAAGCGACAACAGCCGAACCAGAAACCATGCCCTCCCACAAAGTGGCGGCATCGTCAGAGTCGAAAAGGCCACGCGTTTCTGTCTCAATAAAGCCGACGGCATTTCTCTGTGCGGCTGGTAAATCCTCTAAATCAAGCCGCCAACTTTTTCCATTTTCATCTTTAAACAGCACCATCGCATCAAGCACGCGGATTGTCCCGGTAGCTGCTTGCCGTTCAAGTTCAGCCAAAATACTGCCGTCAAAGGTTGGCTCTCCAAATGCCAGAACGATGACATCGACTGGTCCATGTTTCATCATTAAATAATTCTCCTCTTGTGTCTACTTTTGACAGAGGCGCTTGCTAAATCGCATTACCCCACTGTTTGCTTTTGGGTACTATGGTATCAGTAGAAACTTCATTTGCAAAGTAAGTGGATACCTGTTGTTTTTCTGTATGAGCAGTAAATCATTGACAATGCTCTCTATATTGATTGCGGATAAACGGCTGTTTTTTCTATCTACGATCAACTTGCTGATAATGCCTTAAACTACCCTTCCACAACAGGAAAATATAATATTTCTATAGTATCTATACAGGTGTAGCCTAAGCTTGTCGAAGGCGAAACCGGGCGTCGACAAGCTCAACCCTCGTCTGACTGTACTGTATAGTTACTTTCTATAACTGATAGTGTAATGCAATTGAGCCTGCTAAGCATAGTACCAAAAGTATGTAGGAAAGTTGTATTCTTGCGTGCGGGTGGTTTTCAAGAAGATTGAATCATAGGTGTCAAGTACAAACAAAAGGAGTTTGAATTAACTTGGGTAGGATATTGTGGCTTTCACCCGTAAAGTCACGTTCATCAGAATCAACTTCACGGGTGCATTTACCACTATCCTTGCAGTCAGAGTGGGCGCGGAGAGACTCGAACTCACGACCTCACGGATGTGAACCGTGCACTCTAACCAGCTGAGCTACGCGCCCAAGTTGAAAAAATTATAACATTGTCAATTTAACACAGCAAATATAACAATCGTCGAATGTTGCCTATACAAGTTTGTTGCAATTAAAAACGCTCACCAACTTGTGAAAAGTGTGGTGAGCGTTTGCTAAAAGTCAAAGCTTATTTTGCGGTTTTAGACGCGATTATTTGATGGTCGGCTGCGTCGTTGTGAGCGGGTGCGGTTAGTCGTATTACTGCCACGATAATCGTTTTGTTTTAGGCGTGCTTGTTGTCGCACACGGCCGCTGCTTTTTTTCTTCTCAGGGGTGGAGGATCGCGATGGATGCAGTGGATCAAAATCGCCATAATTGAAGTCTGGCAAACTGCGTTTTTCTAATGATTGACCCAAAAGTCGTTCAATATCGCGTACCATGCTGGTATCATCTGGCGTCATGAAAGTAAACGCATCGCCACTTTCTTCGGCACGTCCCGTGCGACCAATACGATGGGTATAAGCATCTACTGTATCTGGCATATCAAAATTAATCACATGTGATATCTGCGACACATCTATGCCACGTGCTGCTATGTCTGTGGCCACCAAAATATCATACTTACCTTCACGAAATCCATCCATGGCTTTTACGCGTTGATTTTGGGACATATTGCCTTGCAAGGCAGCCGCTCTAAATCCGCCACGATCCAACTTGTTTGCCAGATTACGCGCCCGATATTTCGTGCGTGTAAATATCAACACGCGCCCTGTTGCCATCTGCTGCATCATTTTAATTACAAGCATCGTTTTTAGATTGTTGGGCACAGGATAAAGCGCATGATCAACTGTTTCGGCAGGTGCAATCATGCCGATTTGTACGGTTACTGGTTTTTTGAGAATCGTATCGACGAGTTCGCGTATATCATCAGGCATTGTAGCTGAGAAAAACAAAGTTTGGCGGTCATTAGGTAATTGTTTCAAGATGCGGCGGATGTCGGGCAGGAAACCCATATCACACATGCGATCCGCTTCATCCAAAACAAGATACTCGACATTAGACAGGTCGATAGCGTGCGAACCCATCAGATCAAGCAGCCTGCCGGGGCAAGCCACTACCACCTCTACGCCGCGTTTCAGCGCATTGATCTGTGGACCTTTGCCAACGCCACCGTAAACCGTAACGCTGCGAATTTTGGTTTTTTTGCCTAAGACGACAATTGTTTGGTGAATTTGCTCCGCCAATTCGCGAGTTGGGGCAATAATGAGGGCGCGCACAGTGCGCAATTTGCCGACACGCAATCGTTGCAACATGGGCAATACAAACGCGGCTGTTTTGCCGGTTCCGGTTTGCGCTAAACCTAGTACATCGCGTCCAGCTAATACTTTGGGGATGGCTTGATTTTGGATAGGGGTTGGCGATGTGAAGCCGGAGGCCTTGACGCCCGCGAGTATGCACGGGTCAAGGCCAAATTGATTGAAATTCATAAATAGGGTCTCCTTGACTCTAAACGGAACCAAGTCGCACCCTTAGCTCAACGGTAAATTGTTATTGATTGGCATTGGCGACGAAAGCGCGTGCCAAACGATGCAGTATAGCCATTCTGCAGTGGTTATGCCAATTGGGAACGATTTACTATGCAAATTCCCATGTATGCTTGTACTTAACAGTAAAGCCCCAGCAATTGGCCAGGGCTTTACTGTCAGCAGTAAAATTAAGGATGATGATACTTTGTCTTGTCAATTTCAACACAATTCACAAAACTTAAGCGCACATCGAGTTGTTATTTTAATAGCGTAAGATGGCTCCAATACGGCCAACGCCTTCTAAATCGAGGTTTTCAGCGATAACTTCGACATTTCCACCCTGGTTTATAGTGAGCGCTACGGCCGTATCAATGACATCGGCCGTTTCTTCCAATTCGCTGTCACTCATCGGACTAAGCGCTAAATTGACGACGACAAAGCCGAGATCCTCACGAACATAACCGGGTACGCGTAAACCATCGCTGATGATCAATGTTTGCACACGTTTGTCTGAAATCGCTTGCAGGGTATCATCTAAGCCGATGGTAGCATTACCACCTTTTGCATGCGTCGTGATCATTTGTTTAACCAATTTGTTCTCATGTTCTAAATTGGCGTCAGCCAGCAGTTTCAATGTCTGTACACGTACTTCGTGTTCACCTGCTGTCATATCGATTGCAAAGGTGCCTGCAACACAACTTTGCAACTTTTTAGGCAGCAGTTCGCGAAATTGGGCGACATTTTCGGCCGTACCGCCTAGAAATAAGCGCCGAATTGGTTTATCGGCAAAAAAACGGTTTGCGGCATCGGCTGTCGTGCGCATATTGCGCTGCACGACTTCTTCCTCATGACGACTGCCACCATCAACACCACGCGCACCACCACGCATGCCAACAGAAGAAGATCCTCCCCCTTTCTTCAATTTACGCACTTCTTCACCCATCACCCCTTCGGTATACTGTAATTCGCCTAAATGATATTCAAAGAAGCGTGCGCCTACCCGGTCTACAAGCACAACACCATAATAGGCATAATGATCTAATAAATGGGCTAAAGGTTTCACATAGGGTTTAGAACCGATCCGTAGTCGATTGCGGAAAGCCACCGCAATAGGATAAGCTTGGAAATAGTCACTTTGGGCGGAAGAAAACATCGCCAGACCGGGTGTCGTCCAATCATAACTCAAATCAAGAAACTTCTCGATGATGGTAGCATCAGTCGCATATTGTCCGTTAAGCTCCTTCAGCATCCCCCTCACTTGCAACTTAATGGTTTCGGCAGATTGCTGGGAGCAATCT
This sequence comes from Anaerolineales bacterium, assembly GCA_020432765.1. Taxonomy (GTDB): domain Bacteria; phylum Chloroflexota; class Anaerolineae; order Promineifilales; family Promineifilaceae; genus JAACFF01. The sequence continues at coordinate 5,408 of JAGRDI010000041.1, forward strand.
GTATCTAAATAAATACTGATTACACCGGAGCCATTAACGTCCACAGACAACAATTCTTGCAAATGATCTTGGGTAAACATGTAAACCTCCTGCTTTGCGGGTAAAGGCAAAAAGTTCGCCCTTATCCAGGATGAATAATGGACGTGGGAGAACGATTACGGCCGTTCACCCAACGTCAGTGGAATACTAATTTCTGTGCCGTCACGGATGACAGTCAGATCAACTGTTTGTCCCGTTTCGGTTTCAAAAACCAAATAGCCAATCAATTCATCGGTTGTGTCAATCGGCGTACCATTAATGGCAATAATTAGGTCACCTCCTGCAGCGGTGGAGCCAATTAAACCTGCTGCCTCTGCTGGCGAGTCACTTGACACACCAGTTACATAGGCACCTTCTGTTTGACCAATACCAAATTCCTCTTGCAAATCAAGTGTAAGGTTGGCCATTCGAATGCCTATATAAGGATAGGTGTAAACGCCATCTTCAATCAACTTGGGCACTATACGTTTCACCGCATTAACCGGAATTGAAAAACCAACCCCAGAATTTGTGCCGGTCAATGTTTGAATTGCACTGTTAACGCCAACGACTTCGCCATCCAAATTGAGCAGCGGTCCACCAGAATTACCAGGGTTAATTGCAGCATCAGTTTGAATCACTTCGGGTAACGAGAAACGGCCGCCATCATCAGCAAGACGCTGTGAAAGCAATGTGCGTCCCAGCCCACTTACAATGCCAATCGACATTGAACCGGATTCTCCAAAAGGATTACCAATCGCAATCACAAATTGCCCTACTTGGAGATCGTTAGAATCACTTAAAGAAACTGAAGGGATATCTGGAGGTAAGTCAGTAACTTTGATCACACCCAGATCGCTATCTACATCGGTACCAACTAATTCGGCATTACGATGTGTTTCATCTGCAAATACAACCTCAAAGCGCCTACCTTCTACCACAACATGATTATTGGTTACAATATAGCCATCAGTGCTGTAAACAAAACCGGTCCCACTGCCAATAGGAAGAGGGGGCGGCGCATCTTCATTGTTTGTATCGGCAAGCTGCTCATAGACAAAAATATGCACAACCGAAGGGTTCACACGTGCATATACATCAATGAGCTTATCTTGCAGATCGCTATTGATTGCAGGTACCTGGGTGTTTGTTGTAACAGGGGTAGGAGCGACCAATCCGCTATTGCTGTTTGTTTCTGGAAGACGGGCCGTCACTGTAGCAACGGCCGCAGCTACGACAGCTTCTCTATCAATTTCGGAATTTGAACTTGGCGCTGGCGCTTGTAACGTGGTTAATGCCTGACAAGCTATACTTGTCATCAGTAATAAAATGATCAAAACGAGTAAAGGATAACGGCGAATGAATGTCATAAAAGTTGTCAATATCTCCGGATAAAGTTAGTTGAAGTCGCCGGAAAAATGTCAGGCATAAATTTGAGGAAGTTCAGCTAATTGTTCGTACAAACGGCGTTCATCTTCCGTCAATTGTGTGGGTGTTTGGATGCGAATTTGTGCCATTAAATCGCCAAATTTAGTGACATCACGCAAGTTGGGCATGCCTTTACCGCGCAAGCGGATTGTTTGACCGCCTTGCGTGCCAGCTGAAATTGAAAGGGATACAGAACCATCTAAAGTTGGGACTTTCACTTTGCCACCGAGTACGGCCGTTACCACATCAACCTTCACATCCACTTGCAGATTATTGCCGGCGCGCTTAAATAAATGGTGGGGCTGCACTTCAATCACCAAAAATAAATCGCCCGTGCCATATGCGCCTTCATTTCCCTTGCCGCGCAAACGTACTTTTGTACCGTTCTTGGCGCCGGCCGGAATGGTGGCTGTGAACTCGGTACCATTACGCCTAAAACGCCGCGTCGTGCCAGAATAAGCCTCTTCAAGTGAAATTTCGACTGTTTGATTGGTATCTAAATTTATTCCGGACGGATTGGTAGAGCTGCGCCTGAACATGTCTTGTTGGCTTTGCCCGGCACGACCACCTGTATTGCCAAAAATCGTGCTGAAAAAATCTGAAAAGCCCCCATTGCCACCGCCAAACATATCTCCAAAATTGATGTTGGCTTGCTGAAAACCACCCCCTTGTCCAGCTTGATTAAACCATTGCGAAAAGTCAAAATCACCCGGATTGCCACCGGTCTGTCGGAAGCGATGATAATTGGAACCTAATTGATCGTATTTGGCACGGTTTTCACTGGTGCCGAGTACTTCATAGGCTTCATTAATTTCTTTGAATTTTTCTTCAGCCGCATCATTTTCGGGGTTTTTATCGGGGTGGTATTGGCGTGCAAGTTGGCGATAAGCACGTTTGATGGCTTTCTCATCGGCGTCTTTGGCAACGCCTAAAATTTTGTAATAATCCTTATATTCCATGCGCGATATTTTCTCGCTGTCCCTTGTTAATTTGGACGGACAACAAGTCCGTCCATAATGACTAATTGTAAATAGTTAAAGGTAAGGCTGTCAAGGTTTATATATGAGATTATACACTATGCTAACGCGTTTACGCGATCATGAGCACAAGCTGGCGCATTGCATTTGGCGCATAGTAAACCCAACTATCAATCATGTAATTCGGTCATTTGCCATGCACGCAGCACCTCGGCAACGCTCCACGCCTGGGCAGTGCAGCCACGTGGTGTAAAAGGAGGATCCCCATCAAAAATCTCGCTAATGCTGCCAACGCCATGATCCGTCAGGTGTTGAATGAGTGGGGTTAAGTAGGTGCGTGCTTGCTTCAAATCTCCATAAACACGCAAATGTGCACGCACAAAGGGGCCTATTAACCAACTCCAAACTGTGCCTTGGTGGTAAGCCTCATCCCGTGTGAGCTGATCGCCACCATAATGGCCGATATAGGCGCTGTCTTGTGGTGAAAGACTGCGCAAACCATGGGCAGTCACCAACAAGCGGCTGCAAGCGTCAACGACAGAACGCTGTTGTTCTGGTGTGAGTGGGCTGTACTGCAATGACACCGCAAATATCTGATTGGGACGCAAACTGAGGTCATCGTCGTCATCAGGACAATCTAGTACATCGAAACAGTAACCCATTTCGGCATTCCAGTAACGGCCGTAGCCAACTTGTACTTTTTCTACCAATTCCAAATAGGGATCGGTATCAAAACCAAACTGAGTCGCAAAATCGACCATGATACACAGCGCATTATACCAAAGTGCATTGACCTCAACTGGTTTGCCAATACGTGGTGTAACCACCCAGCCATCAACCTTGGCATCCATCCAGGTGAGCTGCACACCTTCCTCACCCGCATAAATAAGACCGTCGTTGTCCATGTGGATGTTGTAGCGTGTACCTTTTATATGCCATGCGATGATATCTGCCAGAATGGGGTAAAGTTCGCGTACCAGTTCATTGTCACTGGTGGCATCATAATATTGGCGAATCGCTTCAAAATACCACAGGGTTGCATCGACTGTGTTGTATTCGGGTACTTCTCCTTGATCGGGAAAACGATTGGGCAGCATGCCTTGATCGACAAATTGTGCGAAGGTGCGTAAGACTGTCGCCGCGACTTCAGGGCGGCCTGTCGACAAAGTCAGCCCCGGCAGGGCTATCATGGTGTCGCGCCCCCAATCACCAAACCAGGGGTAGCCAGCGATGATGGAACGGCCGTTTGTATCAGTAGCAGTCGGGCGTTTGACAATAAATTGGTCAGCCGCCAAAACCAACTGTTTAAGCGGTTTAGTCAGCGCCACTGCATGCAAACTTTTGACCCGTGCTAACAGCTGCGCTTCATATGCCTGCCGTTCCGCATAGGCAGCATGTCCATCTAGATTCGCATCACGTTCAGTTGTCGCTAACAGTGTGACCGATTCGCCCGGCTGCAATACAACACGCATATGGGCGGCATAAATATGGTCGTCAGCAATATCATTTTGACCGCGATATTCTTCTTGGGCTAACAGAAAATCTTCATACCACTCAAACTGAGGTTCGAGTTCAGCCCTATCACTAAATAGATAAAAAGGCACTGCACCATCAAACATGCGCAATCTGATCCCGCGTTCAACCGGATAAATTTCTGGCTGCCAATTGTTAATCATGGTTGTTTGATGATAGTCGCGGTAGTTAGCAAACGCTTTCGCTTGCAGCAGCATGGGGCCAGTGGCTCGTGTGAGTTGATATTGGATGTAGGTGCTGTTTGCACCCGGCTGCATCCATATACGTTTTTCGAGAAGCGCATTGCCACAGGCGAAAGTCCAGACAGGGGTTGTGCCTTCCAAATGGAAACGGTTAATGTGATCGTTGCCGTTGGGTTCCACGATTTCGATGTCATTACTCCAGCGATTAACAAAGAGTGGATAATAATGGCCACTTCGGGGATAGATGCCGTCGTATTCGGCCGTTTCATCCAATTTCGCCAGCAGCAGTGTACGTCCTAGCGGAGGTTGCAGGGCGGCCATGAGCAAGCCGTGATAACGGCGTGTGAGCATATTGGCGATGGTGCCGGATGCAAATCCGCCAATACCGTTCGTCACTAACCATTCCCTTTTTTCAGCCACGGCAAGATTGCCGCCCACTTCACGTCCAAAATCCAGCAACATAGGGTATCTCCAATAATTTAATTAGGTGACCTTTCGTCTATAAATGCGCCCCCATTATGACGAAATATCGCGACAGTGCCAAATTAGGGTTAGAATAGATTCAGAATCTTATGTGTAAAGGAGTGTGTGATTGTCTGTTTCTAAGAAAAAGGATCAAGTAAGCACAACAACGGCCGTTTCCATCCCTGAACTTATCACTCGTCTACGTATTGCCTACCCCGATGCCCATTGTGAATTGAATTACCAAAGTGCCCACCAACTGTTGGTCGCTACGATCTTGTCCGCCCAATGTACCGATGTACGTGTCAATCAGGTGACACCTGCCCTCTTTGCGCGATATCCCACGATCACTGATTTTGCCGCGGCAGAACGTGCAGACTTAGAAGAAATCGTGCGGCCCACAGGTTTTTATCGCCAAAAGGCACGTTATATTCAAGAGTCCAGCCAGAAAATTTTATTAGAATATGGTGGTGAAGTGCCGGCAGATATGACAGAATTACTCACACTGCCTGGTGTCGCTCGTAAAACCGCCAATGTTGTTTTGGGTGAGATTTATGGTATTGCGGATGGTATCACCGTGGATACACATGTTAAACGTCTGGCCAAACTGTTGGGTCTGACTCAATTCAGCGATCCAAAAAAAGTAGAACATGATTTGATGGTTGTGATCCCCCGCGACAGTTGGATCGAAATCTCACACCTGCTCATTTTCCACGGCCGTCGTATCTGTTTTGCACGCCGCCCCAATTGCCCGGCTTGCCCGCTCAATGATATTTGTCCGTCTGCAGAATTAGTTTAGACTTTTGGGGTTTCGGAAGAATCTTATGGTTTGGCAAAAACTGTTTATCGTACGTTGATTTCCTGCATACGATTGCTTCTGTTGCGTATTGCGTAATCAAAAAGGGTTACGCAATACATAAGACTGGCTTACCTATTCTGGAGTCTGGCGAATTCTAG
>JAGRDI010000041.1:11047-16753 GCA_020432765.1 Anaerolineales bacterium
AAAAACGCCAGTGTTCAGTACCTATTCATAAAAAAGGATTTACACAATGATAGCCGACCACATGCGTAAACTATTTGCTTACAATAGTTGGGCCTGGCAGCATATTTTCGCCAGCATCACTCAGCTTGATCCGTCAGATTATCATGCGCCGCGTCAGCTTTTTGGTGCGAGCAGCATTCACTTCATCCTTGTGCATGCGATGTCGGCTGAATCAATTTGGCTGGCACGTATTCAAGGGGAAAGTCCGACTGCTTTATTTGATCCGGCAGCTTATGCGGATTTTACGGCCGTTCACGACCAATGGCGCGATATCATCCACAACTGGGCCAATTTTGTGCAATGGCTCAATGATACCCATTGTAAAGCAAATGTGTCTTACCAAAACACCAACGGCACCCCCTTCACACTACGCCTGAGTGACCTTTTGCAGCACGTCATCAACCACGCCACCGAACACCGTAGCCAGATCACACCCATGCTTTACCAGCTTGGCGTACCTACTCGTCCCCTAGATTACATGCGTTTTCAACTGAAAATCTAGTTATTTCATAGTATTAGCCAAGATTGTCAAAAAGAGAATACAACTTTTATACATACTTTAGGTACTGTTAATCACCGACCACATAGCATATCCTGCTCATAAGGATAAAAGAATAGAGTTATTACTTTTGGGCGATTGGTAGGTGATTGAGTTTAGACAAATCCAATATATGGTGGTTTTTGGCGCAAAACTTTCACTAAAAACCACCATATGTAGCGGTAATACCTGATTTTGTCTAAAGTCGAGTAGGTGAAGATGCTTAAGTTATTGGTTTTAGTGTTTGCGAATGAGACCGGGGCTCAGGAAATGATTACGAATGTGCAGGCTTTGCAAAGGCAGCAGTTGATTACCGTTTCAGATGCCGCCTATGTCATTCGCCAAAAAGATGGCAAGATCAAAGTTAAGCAGGCAAACAGCTTGGTTGGTTCCGGAGCCTTAGGTGGTGCTTTTTGGGGATTGTTGATTGGCCGGCATTTTTGGTTGCCTTGGTTAACGCCTAGAACTGAGGCTGTTGCGGAAGTTGCCGTTGAGGAACGAGATTGTGGGATTGATAAAAATTTCCTCAGAGAAGTCGGTTGTGTCATTGAGCCAGGATATTCTGCTCTATTTATATTGGTGGCGTATATAACGGATGAAATCTTTGCAAATTTGGCCATGCAAAGCAATAAGCTTTTATATACTGATTTGAGCGGGGAAAGCGATACCAAAATGCGTGAAGCTTTTGGGATCGTAGAAGAGGTATAATTGGTGACCACTTTCAATTGTCATTTACCAACTGAACAATAGTGGACGCAATAATATGTAATAAATATCATTTAACGAAAGGAGAAAAATGACCATGAAAAAGAAAGTTTATTTTAACTCACACTTACAGCAGATGTTACTCTGGTTCATCCTGCTTCTTCTGGTAAGTTTGGTAGCTTGTTCCACTGGTGATGAAACTGATAGTGCGGGTGGAACTGAATCTGACTCTATCCAAAATATTGTCTGGCAGTGGACCAGTGTGACAGAGAAATCAACGGGGAACGAAACTACGGTTCCCCTTCCAAGACTGTATACAATTATTTTCAATTCTGATGGGACTATGACTGGCCAAGCTGATTGCAATACCTTTAGTGGCACATATTCTCAGGAGAACGGCTTTACTATTAATCTTGGCCCATCAACATTGGCTGCCTGCGGGGAAGATTCACTCGACCAAGTTTATCTAGGACTGCTGAGCAGCGTTGCGGCTGGTGGCCCAGATGGTAGTGGCGGTCTGGCGCTGGAAACAGCCGGTGGCGCCGAGCGGATGCTTTTCCAAAATGGTGGGCCAGTGCCAGGATCATAAAAAGTTACTTATAATTACTATACGCTTTATGACGTTTAGTCCAAAACAACAAATACAAGGAGTTAAAAATGAGCGAACAACAAACAGAAGGGATAGCAGCTATAGGTTTTTTGGTGATGGCTTTCACCGAGGAAACGGCCGCAGACGATGCTTTAAAAGCAATGAAAGATGCGCGAAAGCAGAACCAGTTTTATTTTGAAGATGCAGCCGTCATCCGGCAGGATGCCAAGGGCAAGGTGCATTATCATGAAACCGGTGACATGTCTACCGGTAAAGGCGCCGGTGCAGGCGCTCTGATTGGTGGTATCCTGGGTATTTTAGGTGGCCCGGCTGGTATCGCTTTAGGTGTTGGTGCGGGTGCAGCGATTGGCGCAGCGGCTGCACACGGGGATGCAGGCTTTAGGGATGAGAGCCTAGAGACAATTGGTGTGGCTTTGCAGCCAGGTACATCTGCGGTAGCCGCCATCACCAGTCATGACTTCTTGAAAGCGATTCAAAAACAGGTAGGTGTGGCGGATATTCGTGCGGCCGTCAGCAATTTGGCTGCAGAAATCGCCAATCGGTTGGCAGAAGGCAAAAGCATGGCTTTGGGACTTATCTTGGCCGAAGATGGTTTAGCGATTCAGGAAGTAGCCGTTGATGAAGAATCTGTTGAAGTTATCGGTGCGGTGGTCACGGATGATGCCTTTGTGGCTGGAGCCGCAGTGGTTACGGCCGAAGGTGTGGCTTATGAGGTAGGCGCAGTCACTTCCGAAGGTGCAGTCGTGGAAGCTGGTGTCATCACTGAAGACGAAGCCGTCATTGTGGATGATGTTGTCACGGATGATGGCGAATTTGTTGCCATCGCTATGGCAGAAGACGAAGAAGAATAACCTGATAAATTGAGCATAGGGGGCATTGATTGTATTTCTAAACCCTATGCTCATATCAGAGCCGCATTTATGCCTGCCCAAACAAGTTTAGTTTGAATGCGCCGCTAACACATCTTGGGCACGTTCCCCTGCCATCATCAGTCCCAACTGTTCAATAGTGACTTCGCTGCTGTTGACAATACCCATGATCTCACCGCCATAGACAACGATAATGCGGTCGGACATCGCTTTGACCTCGTCTAAGTCTTCGGAGATGAGCAAGGTCGCGAGGCCCTCGGAGCGTTTTTCGATGAGTTGGCCGTGGATATATTCGGTGGCACCGATGTCTACACCGCGTGTCGGTTGGGCGGCGATTAGCACACGCGGACCACGTGCTAATTCTCGCGCCAGAATCAGTTTTTGGATGTTGCCACCCGAAAGATTTTTGACTGGAGTGTCCTGGCTGGGGGTTTTGACGTTAAAGGCATCGATCAATTCTTGCGAACGGCTGGCTATGCGCTTGAAGTTGAGAAAGAGACCGTTGCTGTAGGGTTCGCGGATATGGTCTTGCAGAATAAAGTTTTCGGCGACACTGAAATCTTTGATCACCCCGTCATGCATACGTTCTTCGGGAATATAAGAAAGCCCAGCTTCGATCATTTGGGATGGATTGAAATTCGTTACATCTTTGCCTTCCAGTTGGACAGTGCCTGTTTGAACATTCTGAAGACCGGCGACTGTTTCCGCGATGGCACGCTGTCCGTTACCAGAGATTCCAGCCACACCCACGATTTCGCCACTGCGTACTTCAAAGCTGACGTCACGTAAGATTGGTTGGCTGTGTTCGTTAACGGCCGTTACATGTGACAATTGCAAACGAGTTTCTGCCATCTCAACAGGAGGCAAATAACGTGATAAAACAACCTCACGCCCAACCATCATATTGGCAAGTTTGTATTTGTCGGAATCAGCAGTTTGTACTGTGCCAATCATACGGCCGTCACGCAAAACAGATACACGATCGGTCAACGCAAAAATTTCATCCAGCTTGTGCGAGATAAAAATGAGGGCATGACCATCGGCGGCCATTTGTTTGAAAATTATGAATAAATCATCAACTTCTTGTGGGGTGAGAACGGCCGTTGGTTCGTCTAAAACCAAGAGCGCTGCACCACGATATAAAGCTTTGACAATCTCAACGCGCTGACGCACACCCACTGCTAAATCAGAAATGATCGCTTGTGGATCAACTTTTAAGCCATATTTTTGGGTTAGTTCGTTAATCCGTGCGGAAACACGGTCTAAATCCATACGTGGGCCGCGCGATGATTTAAGTCCCAAAGCGACATTTTCGGCCACAGTGATGTTGTCCACTAACATAAAATGCTGGTGGATCATGCCGATGCCGTGATTGATCGAATCGGTAGGCGAGTTGATCGTGATCGGTTTGCCGTTGAGTAAAATTTCACCCTCGTTGGGCTGATAAAGGCCATAGAGGATTTTCATTAGGGTGCTTTTGCCAGCCCCATTTTCACCCAGCAGCGCGTGAATTTCACCCGCCTTGACATCGAAATTGACCTGGTCATTGGCTAACACGCCAGGGAAACGCTTGGTGATGCCACGCATTTCTAGCGATTCAATACGCGGTAATCCGGAAGGGAGGAGATTGTTATTTTTGCTCATATCGATCAACTCTCATCATTCAATTGGTTATCATACCCACCTACGCGGGTATCCACAGACCTGGATTCCTGCCTGCGCAGGAATGACATGTTTAGTTAATGCCACTTTATATGTGTACGGGTTTCGGAAACGACACGGCCGTTGCGAATTACAAAACGTCTGTCAGGCTGCCGTCGCAGTGCCGAAACGGCCGACTCTGCATCCAATACTACTAAATTAGCCGCCGCGCCCACATGCACGCCATAATTTTCCAGTTTCCACAGCCTGGCGGCGTTGTAGCGTGACATATCAAACGCTGCCTGGATTTCTGCTGGAGCGCTCATATGCGCGGCATGGGCGGTGATCAGTGCTACTTCTAAGGTGTCCATACGGCCGTATGCATAAAACATATTTTGAATATCATCTTGCCCACAGGCGACATTTACACCAGCAGCCAATAATTCTTTTACGCGTGCAATACCGCGTGGTTTGGGATGATTATGCTTACGTGCTTCGAGCATCAGGTTGATAGGCGCATTGGTGACGATATGGATGTTTGCCTGTTTTACCTTATTGATGATGCGCTCGGCTGTGGCGTCATCCCAGGCTGACATCGCACAACAATGTCCGGCTGTGACACGGCCGTGCCAGCCAGTTTCTATGGTTTTATCTGCCAATAATTCCAATGATTGCCAATAGGGATTATCGGTTTCATCGATGTGCATATCGACACCGGCATCGTATGCTTGCGCAATTTCAAAGGCGATTTCAATTTGTTTGGCGGCATCGTCCATATCACGTTCGCCATGTGGCATGCCACCAACGAGATCGCAGCCATTCTCCATTGCCGCCCACATCATATCGACGGCTTCGGGATTACGCGCAAGGCCTAACTGTGGGAAAGCCACCAATTGAATATCGATCAAGTTACGATACGCCTCGCGAGCAGCAGCAACTCCTTTTAAGATGCTGAGTTTAGCGATATGGTCGATGTCAACATGACTGCGCAGGAAGAGAGTGCCGTTGGCTACGGCCGTTCTAATCACCCTGCCTGCGCGTTCGACCATGTCGTCAACTGTCAGATCATGTTTAACTTGCGCATAGATGTCGATTGCTTCTTGCAAAGTGCCGCTCTGATTCACCATCCCATCCCACAAATACGCATTTTCCAGGTGGAAATGGGACTCGATGAAAGCGGGTGAAATCATACCGCCTTCGGCATCAATTTCGAGCGAACCTGATGGCAAACCGCCAGAGGCTAAAGCCGTGATGACACCATCACGAATACCAACTTCTAGCGGTTGACCATCTTGGTCTGAACG
>JAGRDI010000041.1:16843-21036 GCA_020432765.1 Anaerolineales bacterium
TCAGCTACGATCTCAATCGAGCCGTCGATGATGCCTTGTTCGGCTGCCTTGGCCGCATCTACGGCCGCTTGGGGTAGATTATCTGTATAATAAATCATCTTCTGGCCACCGTTTGCAAGTGTGAGCTGAATCACACGGCCACCATATTCACCCGCCTGGTTGGATGTGATGATATCCAGCAGCGTGGGCTGCCAGTCGTACAAAACTGTTGCCACGACGATTTCAGGTGCTAATGGAGCTTGATCAGCTGCGATGCCCATCCATGGTATGCCAGCTTCTTTGGCCACACCAATCGCGCCAACGACTTGTTGCGATGATCCCGTGAGAACATCGGCGCCAGCGGCGATGTGCGTATTGGCGGCTTCGGCAGCCAGGGCTGTGTCACCAAATGAACCGGTGAAGGAAACATTGACTTGGGCATCCGGATTGGTATCGCGCACGCCAGCCAAGAAACCATCGACATGCAGCTTGGCATCACCCGCGTCAACTGGGCCAACAAGGCCAATAATCCCAGATTCAGTTAGATTTGCAGCCAACACACCAGTGACATAACCACCTTCTTCAGCACGCGGTTCATAGGCGAACACATTTTCGATGCCTTCTTCCTCGCCTGTATTAATAGTGGTACCCCAGGCAAAGCTGGTTTCGGGGTAATCACCAGCCAATTCAAACAGGGTTGTGCCATATTGTGCACCATGCGCGATGACGATGTTATAGCCCTCATCTGCATAATCACGAATTGCGGCAGCTGCATCGGTGACATTAAACATGTTCTCAGTATAGGCTAATTCGACGACATCTTCACCATAAAATTCTTGCAGGGCGATGATGGAGTCATACATCGATTGGCTCCAGGAAAGGTCGCTAATGGTTGAAGGCATGACAAGCGCAATGCGAACTGGTTCGATTTCTGGCATTTCCATGGCTTCTTCTTCCATAGCACTTTCTTCAGTGCCACCGCTTGCCAAAACATCCATCACATTGATGTCGCCCGCTGCAATCTTGTCGGCAGCCTCTTCAGCCAATGCAACAGCGTCAGCATCCAAACTGTCGGCGTATTTCATGACGAGGCCGCCGTTTGCCAGGGTGAGCGCATAGGCTGTGCCGCCATATTCGCCGGCTTGATGTTTCATAATGATGTCGCTGAAGACACCGTCCCAATCATATAACTGGGAGGCGACAACGATTTCAGGGGCTAAAGAACTTTGATCCGATTGGGTACCCATCCAGGGTACACCTTCCTCTTTGGCAACGCCGATGGCGCCGACAACTTGCTGGGCAGAGCCGGTGAGGACATCAGCCCCTGCCTGGATGTGTGTGTTGGCCGCTTCGGCAGCGAGTGCCGTGTCACCGAATGAACCGGTGTAGGAAACATTGACGGTAACGTCGGGATTTGCAGCTTCGGCACCAGCAATGAAACCATCGATATAGAGTTTGGCATCACCCGCTTCGACTGGACCGACAACACCGATAACATCGGATTCAGAGATTGCTGCGGCCAAAACACCATTGACATAGCCGCCTTCTTCGGCACGTGCTTCATAGGCGAAGACGTTTTCTAGACCAGCTTCTTTGCCGGTATCAACGGCCGTTCCCCAGGCAAAACTCGTTTCCGGGAAATCAGGTGCAATTTCAAAGAGAGAAGTGCCATATTGGGTGCCATGGGCAATGACCAAATTATAGCCATCAGCCGCATAATCATGCAGCGCTGCTGACGCATCAGTTACATTAAACATATTTTCCGTATAGGCGATTTCTACCATTTCTGGGCCGCCGGCACTTTCTTGAATGCGCACTAACGCATCATACAATGCCTGACTCCAGGCCAAATCAGTAATCGTACTGGGCATGACGACGGCGATACGGATGGCCTCAATACCTTCCGTGTCTGCATCTGCAGAGACATCCGTCACGGCTTCATCTGTTGGCGCTTCATCTGCTGGTTCTTCTGTTGGTGCGGCTGCTTCCTCGGCTGGTGCTTCAGCTTCGGCCGTGGGTTCACTGGCAGTGTCGCCACCACCACAACTAACCAACAATAATGCTGCAATGAGCAGTAATACGAGTAACAACAACTTTTTATTCATTTTCTTCTCCTAAAATTAATCGGATCGTCTTTGATCGAGTAGTCGATGTTTGACTATTGTCGTTGGTTACTCGCAAAGACGACCATAAAATGTATTCTTTGACAGGTGGATTCCTGCATGCGCAGGAATTACATCTATTAACAAACTCCTGTGTAAATTGGATTGTTAATCCGGTGGGCGGATTAGTAATCCGTCCATCACCTATCCTTCACCACGCTCGAACGGTTTCGTAAGTGCCTTGGGTTGGGCGGAACGCCGGAACGGCAGCGCCAGGGCGATGATTGTCATCAGGTAGGGCAGCATGACAGCGAAATCAGAGGGGATATTGAGACCCAACACCTGCGCCCAAAGCTGTAATGCATTGACCATGCTGAAGAGCAGCGCGCCAAGCATCACGCCAAAAGGTGACCAACTGCCAAAATAAACAAGTGCCACAGCAATGAAGCCAATCCCGTTGGTCAAGTTTTCTTGAAAAATGTTTAACAATGAAATCGATAAGGATGCACCGGCAATACCAGCTAAGATGCCGCCTAAAATGACGGCCATGTAACGCATTGTGTTGACATTGACGCCCAGCGAATCCGCCGCTTCAGGGTTTTGGCCTACGGCACGAATTTTCAATCCCCAAGTTGTACGATTGAGCACATACCAGGAGATGGGCACGAGGGCAAAAGCACTGTAGACGAGAAAGTTATAGCTGAAAAACAGATCGCCTAAAATGGGAATATCGGCTAAACAAAAGCTATCGCCAAAACAGAACCGCAAAACTTTAAAGCCTTCAACGCCTTCAACTGTGCCTAACATCGTTTTGAACAATAGACTCGACATACCGAGGCCAAACATATAGAGACCAATGCCGCTAATGCCCTGTTCAGCCTGGAAGGTAACGCTGACGATAGCCATGATTAGTCCCATTAAGGCACCAATGATGGCGGCGGCGACAAGGCCAAACAGAAGGTTGCCCGTTTGAAAGACGGCATAAAAGCCGAAAAAAGCGCCCATGAGCATGATGCCTTCGACGCCCAGATTCAAAACGCCGGAACGTTGTGCAAAGGTTTCGCCAAGAGCGGCGTATAGGTAAGGTGTTGCCAGGCGGATGCCAGAATGGATGATGCCAACGATTATAGCTACGGCGGTCAATTCTTCACTCATGACACACCTCCAGGTGTAACACCTCCAGGTGATACGCCACTGGCATTAGGTTCAGGCGGGGTTTTGTCCGGTGGTCGTGATTCGGGTGGAGGGGCTGTTGATGGCGGATCGGCCGTTTCTGATGTATCGATGGCAATACGACGTTTCGATAGTTTGCGGGAGAAGTAATCGGTGCTGACGACAAAGAGGACGACCAAACCCAAGATGGCGGTGATCAGTACTTGTGGGATTTGCATGGCACGCTGCATTTTGTCGCCACCGACGAGTAAACCGCCAAACAAGACTGAGGATGGGATGATGCCCAGCGGGTGTAGTTTGCCGAACAAAGCAGCAACAATACCGGTAAACCCGTAGCCTGCGGAAACGGCCGTTGGTTCAAACATGCGGTGGTGTAACCCTAAAATCTCAATCGCGCCCGCCAAACCGGCTAGGGCGCCGCTCAATGTGATCGATAAAACAATATACCGTTTGACATTGATACCAGCATAACGAGCTGCATGACGATTCAAACCAACTGCACGAATACGGTAGCCGATTGTTGTCCGCCACAAGAAAATATAAACCAGAATGGCGACAACCACAGCAAAGATGAAACCTGTATGAAAACGAGTCGGCTCAACGAGCAAACCGTAAAGCTCAGCTGGCCCGCCACTCAATCCCAGTTCTTCCGCCGATTTGGTAAAGCCCAAACTTTTAGCGACATCTGTGAAGCGCGGCAAATCAACTGATTTAAGTAATCGAGCTGAATGTGGAATATTTGTGCCTGCTTCCAACTCTTTCGGATCAATCATCGGCCCACGCAGCAAAAAATAAGCTCCCTGAATCGCAATCGCATTCATCATGATCGTTGTCAGAATCTCATTGACATCCAATTGTGCTTTTAGAATACCGGGAATGGCTCCCCATATTGCCCCCATCAGGGTGCCTGCTGCAATACAAATCGTGATAACCAAAAAG
>JAGRDI010000042.1:0-3629 GCA_020432765.1 Anaerolineales bacterium
TTCTGCAGCAGCAGGGGCAGTTTCTTCTGTGGCGGATTCGGCCACTTCGCCATCACTCTGTGCAGGCGTTGCCGCTGTTTCGGCCCCACTTTCAGTTTCTGCAGCAGGTTCGTCCCCCCCACCACAAGCAGCCAATATGAAAATAAGGCCCATTATTAAAATTAACATTACACGGGTTGAAAAAGGTTTCATTACAATAACTCCTAATTTACTTGACAATAAAATTTGTACCTGCTCGACACAGCGCACATTCTAATGGATGTCCAGGATATGTATTGTCGCTTACTTTACAGCTTGCGAACCATCTTTTTACATTTGGACGATCTATTGGTTAGCTTACAACAAAGGCGATCTCAAAACGATCACAGGCTGAAGTTGGCCCAATTTCACCATAAAGGCACAAATAATCCAGAGAAATGAGGTATGCTAAGAATGACAAATATGTTTCAAGTTTTTATCGGGGGTTGAGTACGTTGGTTCTGGCGTAGATGAGTTGGCGAATTGGATACGCTTCAGCGGCTGTCGCGGGGCGCGGCTGGCCACCAAATTGGATGATGGCGGGTTCGATTTGGATTTGACGCACACCCTCCGCATCCAACCAGAGGTGGAACACGGCCGTTTCCGGATCGCCATCAATCTCAAATGCAAAATTCCCTGTGCCATAGAGAATCACGCCATCCTGGTAAAATTCGATGCCTTGCAAAATGTGAGCATGATGACCAATCACCACATCAGCACCTGCATCCACGGCAGCATGTGCGGCGGCGGTCTGTGATTCGCTGGGCGCAGCAACATACTCATAACCACTGTGCAGCAGCACGATGACGAGATCGGCTTGGGGAGCAGCGGCCGTGACATCTGCATGAATTTGTGCGGGATCAGCCCAGGCCATCCCTGGTGAACTCGCGGTCGCTTTCCAGGATGCGGTATCAAACCCGGAGCGTGCTTCCACCGGCACATTGACATAAGATAAAAACGCAACGGTCATGCCATTTTGTTCGATCATGACCGGTTTGTGCGCAGCAGTCGAATCTGCGCCCGCACCGACGGGTAAAACACCTTGCGTTTCTAATAAGGAAACCGCTTGTAACAGAGCTTCCGCACCATAATCCATCGCATGATTATTGGCCAGGGAAACCACATCAAAACCGGCTTGTGCCAATGCTTCCGCCGCTTCGGGCGGCGCTTGGAATGGATAGCTCTTGACGGCCGGTTCGCCGATATTTCCTAATGCCGACTCGACATTGCCAACTGTAATATCGGCATTGCGTAAGGAATCGGCTGTATGCACAAACGGATAGTCCAGTTTGCCCTGCTCCAATGCAGCGCCTAAGGAACGCGCCAGCATAAGATCGCCCACCGCAGCCAGATGAATTATGGCTGGTTCCGACGCCTGCAGCACTGCCGCCAATTCGGCAGCGGCCGTTTCAAAACCATCCGCAGCAACCAATGAGTAACTATCTTGGAAGGGATAATCGGGATCGGTAGGGAAACGGCCGTCGACTCGCAGCGCTTTCTGGTGTGGTTCTAAATGCGACCAGGGCAAAACCGTCACATAATTATGGCCGTTTTGCAAAATTTCTTCTGCCTGCGCCCGGTTCGTCTCTTCCCAATCGGCCGTAAAAGGCACCGTGAGGGCCAGTGGTTCCTGCTTTACCAGAATACCACTAGCATCGTTGACAAGTTGAATAACGGCCGTTTCAGTATCCGCTAACTGCCATTCCCATAATGAATGAGAACGTTCCAATTCCACAATTGCATTTTGCAAAACAGGCTGCCATGCTTCCGGCACAGCAACAGCCACAATTGGCAGGGCGGTTGGCTGCAAAGTTGCTGTTGCGGTTGGTACAGGCAGTGGTGTGAAAGTTGGCGGCTGCTCTGTAGATTGTGGCGGCGGGGTGATGGATGGAAGTGGTACGGCCACTTCGGCATCGCTCAGTACAAGCGCTGCGGCGGTTTGTGGTGTTGGTGCTACGGCCGTTTCAGAGATACTCTGACAGCCCAACAAAAACAGAAGTAAAAACAATCCCCAACATCGCAAAACAGTTACGGCACGCATGGATCCCCATGAGCTTGCAGTTGAAATTCAATTAAGGAAGTTTCTGCCGCCTTTAACTCGGCAGCCAGTTCCACACCGACATAGCGATAATGCCATGGTTCATAATAAAAACCTGTGATCTCCAGACCATCAACTGGAAAACTGAGCGTGAAACCATATTCATGCGCATGTTCAGCCAACCATTGGCCGACACCTGTCTTATAAAAATAGGTGTGGAACTCAAAATCTGGTCCGACAATCTCTTCCAACTCGGGTGTGCCAAAGTCAACGGCCGTACCCAATTGATGTTCGCTGTGTCCCGGCGGCGCACTCAGTTGATAGGCCCGCTCGGGATATTTTGAATACCATTTATCCCAGGCAATCGCCTGTGCCGCATAACTGCGATACCCCGAAAGAATCCACGGCTCTAATCCTTCAGCCTGCATTGCGAGAACCATTTGTACCAAGGGATCGACTGCAACCTGACGAATCTCTGATGGATAACCCAACGTCACAGCCATAGGCAAATAATCCGCCAAGGGCACTAAATCCGGCGGCTCGAAATCGCGACTGATGCCAAAATCCTGTGTAACGGCAAGACCCAAATCTGCATCATTTGGTAAGCGTTCACCACATAATCCAATGGGGGTAGCCGTGGGTGAAGGCGTGGATGTTGGCGTTGGCGTCGGTTCTGATGTTTTTGTTGGGTTTGGGGTAGAGGTTGCAGGAATGGGTGTTGGTGATTTTGGTTGCAGTGTCACTGATGGAGTTTCGGTGAGAGCAACGGCCGTAACGCTTGCAACCACCTCCGCTACCTCCGGCACAACAACAGCCGCTGCCGGTTGGCAGCTTGATAAAAACAAAGCCGCCAAACCAAAGAGTAAAAAGCTGCCAGGTTGCAAGGTTGCAAAGTTAAAAACGCTTTGTAACCTTGCGGCTCTGCAACCGTGCCACATTGCCACCAGATGACGCCTACTGCACCTAATTAGCCGGTTCAACATCAACAACAGTGCCCAGTGCATTCACTTTCAACAGCCAGCGGCTGCCCGGTTCAAAACGCGAAAATTCGTTGAAATTGCGGGTGGTGTAACGGTAGGTTTCGCCATCTGCCTGGAACGTTATCGTATAACTTTCACTAGAATCCCCTTGCTCTTGCTCAGCCTCCAGGCGTAGTTCAGGCCACTCAGGATTTAGCCCGGTTCCACTGGAAACCAATGTGTTTACCGGCACCATTTCCATAGTGGTATAGGCACACATCGCATCATATACAAGATATTCACAATCTTGTACCACTTCGCCAAAACCGCTGCCCGTGTCAACCGTATAAGGCGTGCCGCAAACTTCCTGCGAATTAGGCTGCTGTGTATCCGAACGGTAACGCACCTCATCACGGCAGCTGCCCAAATCGGCATTAGCAGGTATCTCATCACGCCAATCTTGATGGCTAACTGGTGCTAAACCCAAAACCACAATTTGTCTTTCCCACCCCACATTCGACACCTGGCCAGCCACATCATCGGTACGGCCGAAAATAAGAAAAAGTGCCGCAAAACAAATCACGATCAAAATACCAATGCCCACTAACACAAGC
>JAGRDI010000042.1:3686-14192 GCA_020432765.1 Anaerolineales bacterium
GGCTTTGGTTCATGGATATTGGCACCACAATTTGAACATTTTAAGTTTGTAGCCCGGTTGGGGGTCGCACAAAACGGGCAAACAATATCAGGGGCCGGTTCATCACGGTGTGCGCCCACAATGCCGCCTTTTGCGCGAGCCACACCTTCACCCAGGTCAGCGCCGCAGCGTGCACAAATTTGAGACCCGGCCGGATTGCGTGTGCCACAAAAAGCACAATGGATATCAGGGCCGGCCTTAGCCCGCTCAATGACTACCGCATCTTCAATGATCTTTTCTTCGGCAGGCTGCTCAAACTTCACATCCTCTGGCTGAGGCGCACCACAATGTTTACAAACAGTCGCATTGCCTTTATTACGTCCTCCACAAGCCGGACAAGTCCAATCCAGTTCTACATAGCCTAAAGATTTTTTGGTCATCTCAAATTCACCTTAACTTTTGTGCGCAGGTAGAAGTCCGTATCTATGCAGACAATGTTTTCCTACCTGCACAGGAATAACATCTGCCCATTACCGCTTCCAGCCAGTTCGCAGTAACAATGTGTTCACCGGCCAGGCAAACAAGCGTTTGAATGCTATGGTCAATCTTACGGACAATGGTATCACAATTTCGCCACATTTTTCTTGCGTAATAATTTTAACAATTTTTTTTGCAACTTGCTCAGGTGTAAGTGTCGGATAGATTTTGTCGATTTTAGGAATACGTTCTTCGCTGCCGGGGTTGTTTGTGAAATAGGGGGAACTTACTTTGCTGGGAGCTAATAAAGTCACACATAATTGGGTTGTATTGACATCAGCAGCCAGACCTAAACTAAAGCCACGCATGGCCCAACGTGCCGTCGCATACGCCGTCGCGCCGGGTATCGCCATGTAGGCGGCAACCGAGGTCATATTGATGATATGGCCGCTGTTGCGTTGTAACATGGCCGCTAAAAAGCCATAGGTCATGCCATAAGCTGCATGGTAAGGTAAGGTCATCATTTGCCTGGCTTCGGCAGGTGTAACCTCATCAACGGCACGCCATTGGCCGCTGCCGGCATTATTGATGAGCACGTCTGGCGTGCCAAGCTCTTGTTGGATTGCTGCTGTGATGTGGGCAACGGCCGTTTCATCCCCTAAATCCACAGCATACACAAAAGCCTGCCCACCCTCAGCCTTGATTCTAGCAGCTACTGCTTCCAATTTTGCTTGCGTACGCGCCAACAACACAACTCGACCGCCCTTTGCCGCCAATGCTTCTGCCGCTGCTGCACCAATACCACTCGATGCGCCTGTAATGACAATTAATTTGTTTTGAATATCCATTATGGTCTACATTCGTAAAATTCGTGTGATTCGTTGCGAAAATTCTTGTACAACAAACAAGCAGTGCATTGATAGGGGACTAAGTGTTCGTCTAAAAATAACTTTCCGTTTTTGTTTGTAGTAACCGCTTCAGCGGTCTGGACGACTAAAGTCGTTACTACGAACTTATTTGCGGACGCTTACTAAGTTATTCCCCAGCCACCGCCGCCAGGTGTTTCAATCTGTAAAATATCATTTGGCTCCAAATCCAACTGAACCTTTGCCGATAGATTGGTTTCTTTACCGCCGCGTATCAACATATTTTTACCTTGTTTTCCCGGTGCGCCACCTTGCAGGCCATAAGGCGGTCGTTGACGCCGTTCACTGGTTATCGTCGCTTGTGCAGGACACAAAAAGCGAATTCGGCGGTGCAAACCTTCGCCGCCGCATGCCTGGCCAGCGCCGCCGGATCCCTGGCGCAAACTATATGCTTCTACGCGCAAGGGGAAACTGTATTCTAAAGCTTCAACTGGCGTATTCAACGTATTGCTCATATGTGTATGCATCCCACTGCCGCCGGGCGCATCTGGCCCAGCCCCCACACCACCGCCAAGCGTCTCATAATATGCAAAAGGTAACTCGCCAGCTGCAGCCACACCACCAAAAGTCAAATTATTCATGGTACCTTGACTGGCTGCTGGAATAATTTGCGGCAATGCTTGGGCTAACGCGCCAAAAACCACATCAACGACGCGCTGCGATGTCTCTACATTACCGGCCGCAACAGCATGGGGAGGATAAGGGTCTAACAATGATCCCGGCGGAATACGGACAGAAACAGGCTGAAATGCTCCCTGGTTCATGGGCAAATCAATTTTCAGCAGTGCCAAGGCAACACAGCGCACACAATAGGCCACGGCCGATACCACGATAGCTGGTACCGCATTTAAATTTCCTTTAACAGCCGGGGCCGTGCCGGCAAAATCAACCTGCATCCGACCACCTTCAATCGTAATCGTGACGGCAATCGGGATTGGGCCATTACCTTGTCCATCATCATCGAGGTAATCTGTAAACTGGAAACGGCCGTTTGGTATTTTCTCAATCGCACTTTGGGTCAAACGTGCCGCATAATCAATCAAAGCTTGTGCATAATGCTGTGTCTGAGCCAATCCATAACGCGCCACAATAGCCGCCAGGCGCTGCGCACCAATCGTATGTGCTGCTAACTGCGCCGCCAAATCACCCTCACGTTCAGCCGGTGTGCGTACATTGCGCAGGATCAACTGCCAGACCGCTTCATTGCGTTTGCCCGCAGCCACAATTTTAATCGGCGGGATGATGATACCTTCCTGGAATATCTCAGTAGACAGCGGCATGGAACCGGGCGACATGCCGCCCACATCGGCGTGATGGGCACGGCTGGCGACAAAGAATTGTGGCTCTGCATGGGTGTCATCCGCCACAAATACAGGCGAGACCATAGTAATGTCGGGCAAATGGTTACCACCCAGGTATGGATCATTGAGAATGACAACGTCGCCGGGGAGAAAGGGCACACAGCGGGATACGGCCGTTTGCACCGAAGCCGGCATTGCGCCTAAATGCACAGGTATGTGTGCTGCCTGTGCCAACATAGGCGTGCCTGTTCCATTTTGCCAAAAGAGCGCGCAGCTAAAATCCAGCCGCTCTTTGATATTGGGGCTGTAGGCTGTACGCCCCAAGGTCACACCCATTTCCTCGGCAACTGAGGCAAAAAGGTTGTTGAAAATGGCTAAAGTAGCGGCGGATACTTTCATGGAATTTGACGGATGACGGATGATAGAGCTTCCGTCCATCGTCATTGGTCATTGGTCTAACAAGCTAAGAAACAAACACGGGCAAATTGCCCAGTGTAACGACATGCGACCAATCCGCATCCCCTTCGGTAAACACAGAGGCAACCTGGCTGACACGGCCGTTTGCATTGCCGATCACTTCTTGCATCGCCTGTAAGGTACTCCCCGTGCTGACAACATCATCAACCAAAATCACATCTTTCCCATCCACAAAAGCACAATCTTTTTCGTCGAGATACAACGTCTGTGGTTTGCCAGTTGTAATTGAACGGGTTTCGGCTTTAATCGCGTCGCCCATATAGCTTTTGTATGCTTTGCGCAGCACAACATAGGGCATACCCATTAATGCACTCATTTCATAAATCAAAGGGATACTTTTGGCTTCGGCCGTTACCAACACATCAGCGCGTGTCTCCTTCAATTTTTCGGCCAATGCAGCGGCGGCAGCTTTGACCACAAATGTATCGCCAAGCATATTAAAAATGGCAATACGTACGCCTGGCGCAACCTCGAATAAAGGGAAATGCCGGGTTAATCCGGCAACTTCTACCGTGTAAGATTCGCGTGGTGACATCATAAAACCTCCTGCTAGATGCGGAACATGGAAATCAGATTGGGCATCCCAAGCGAATGTGCAATAAAATCAAATTTCTGCGAGTTCCACTAATTTTGTTTTCATTACTCTGTTAACTAAATGTTTTTCAATTTGTTATTCCAAACAACCTGATGAATCCTAAACTTCTCCATCGCCCGAGGGCATAGGGATTTCTCACTTCGTTTGAAATGACACAAAACTTCGTTAACAATGTCTTCAGTTTGTCTGAACCTGGATAATAATAACCAAAGTTCATCAGAAAAAAAGTTAAACAAATACCCGGGCACACGAAAAAATCCTGATAATTCAGATTGAATGCGATCCAATCTTCGTGTATAGTAAAGAAAGTAATTCGAGTTTCTTGACATTTATGCAAAGGATAGTGTAATGACCCAAAATAATGATGTAGTCAAAAAAATTATTAATCGTGCGGTGGAAGATGCAGCTTTTCGTGAATTATTGTTTAAGAACCCTGATGCAGCACTCAAAGAATATGAACTTAGCGATGAACAACGCAAACTGTTCGATGGTCTCAATGCCGACAGCTTTGACAAATTTGTCGGCGATTTGGGTGATCGCACAACTAAATCTCTGTGGATAGCTGGCGGAGGTTAGGTAATTCACAAAAAATATTATGATCAATCTGCTCACATTCCACTCGTGGTAGAAACCTGACAAGTCTAGAATTCGCCAGACTCCAGCAAATAAAATCATAAAGATTTTAATTTTTTCAGACAGTCTAAGCCAAGTTTTTGCCAATAGGAATCAGAACTTGTCTTGAGGATATGTCCAGCAGTTTCTAGGCAATAAACTCTATCTCGATAACGAGCCCGTTCAGCAACAGCCTGGATACATTCTTGTAACAAATAATTCCGTGCGGTTTCGTTTAAATTTGAACGAGCTTGTTCCAACAACAGTAACGCACGAAAATCGGGGGAGCCATTATCTTCGATTGCAGTTAAACCACGCTGAAAAATCAGGTTTATCTGGGATAATTCTTTGGACTGCTTCATTTTATATGCCAAGCCTTGATAATATAAAACTGCTGGCATCCACCAAACCAACTGTTTTTCATCTATTAGCTTATCGCAAAAATCTAAATGCTTGATAGCTTGATCTAAACTTTCATTTACTAAACATAATCGACTCAAGCCAATGTGTAAACGTAAATTTTGCTCCGGATAAGCGGCAGGCTGTGCTTTTATTATCGATTCTGCCTGGTTCAAATATTGACTTACAGCAAACCAATCATCTAAATCAGCAAAATAATCATTGGCAAGATGAAGATACAAACCAACTAACCCTTCTTCATCGTCCATCCTATCAAACAGTTCTTGTGCCTCTGTAAAATTGAGATTGGCTTCTTCATACCACCCTAAATAACATAAAAATTCGGCGCGATTAACCAACATTCGCGCACGGAAATTACGGCTGCTATTCTGTATCACGAGTAAAGCTTCGTCTATCGTTTTAACTGCATCATTAACTCTGCCAAGATGATACTCAATCACAGCGATGTTGTTTAACGCCGAGGCTGTGTTCATCGGATCACTAATTTTGTGTAGGATATCTACACTACGGCGCATGTTTTGCCGTGCAAGTTCCAGTTTTTTTTGTATATAGTAAATATAAGCGATACCTTCTAATGCTTGAGCTTGCCGCTTTTGATCATGAATTTGGAGGCTCATTTCCTCAGCCATCTTGAGATGTTGCATCGCAAATTCAAATTCACCCATCACAATTGCCGAATTTCCCATCCAGTGGTAAGCGCGAGCTATCTGTCGTGTATTAACTCCCTCCAAAGCTAAAGCTTGTTGAGCAGATGATATGGCTTCTTCATAATGTGCCTGACGATATTTAATTTCTGCTATCAGATTATACGCTTGTGCCTGGAAAACAATATTTTCATATTTTTGTGCCAGTGAAAGGGCATCCTGCGCATCTGATAAGGCATTATCGAAGGCGCCTACCCACCAATGTGTTTGTCCACGGGAGAGATAAATTTCAACGGCCGTTTCCCAATACTTTTCCACCCCCATCTCCACCAGATGTTTCTCAGCCAATGTATACAGACCGATGGCCTCCTGATTTGCAAAAATATTACGCGCTTCATTGGCGGCATCCAGCGCATAACGCAAACCTTCTTCATGGATATTGGCCTGGCTGTAATGGTAAGCCAAAGCCGAATAAAACGGTTTCAGGTTGTCGGCATATTGATCTAGCATCCAATCTGCTAAGGCTGCGTGTAATGCCTGGCGGCGCGCAAACGGCAAACTACCATAAGCAACTTCATGCGTCATCGCATGTTCAAATAGATAAGTCCATTCAGGATCGGCCGTTACCAACTGCGTCATCTGGGAAGTAGTCAAATCGGTCAGCAAATCTGCCACGACCGCAACGGGTGTTTCCGGCATGATCGCAGCCAGCGACTCTAATGCGAATTGACGTCCAATCACGGACGCAACCTGTAACAAACCACGATTGGCGGCTGGCAAACGATCAATACGCGCCAATAATAAGCCGTGGATCGTATCTGGGATTTGCATTTGGGAGAGCAGTGCTTCATTGACTTGTACCCGATTGTGTGGGGACACACGGCCGTTGACCTGCAATACTCCCCTGGCGATCATCTCTTGCAATGCTTCTTCCAAAAATAAAGGGTTGACTGTGCTGCTGCGGCCGTCACGATCACGTAAACCTAACTGCTGTTCTACCTGCGCGGGCAGCACGGTTGTACCGATCTGGTCTTGCAAATAGCGGCGTGCGTCTTCTGGCAATAAGTCATCGAGTTCAATGGTCGTACAGTTTTCCGCGCCCAATAAAGGGATTGGTTCCACAATTTGGGGCCGCACGGTTAAGGCGATAAACAAGGGCAAATCCGCCAGATGGGGCAGCAATTCCGCTAACAAATCCAAACTGGTTTTATCTGCCCATTGGATTCCCTCCAAGATGATCAGGTGGGGGAGTTGCAAGGCAGCAGCAGCCAAACAACCCCTGACAAGATTAAAGAAACGGGTGCGCCGCACTTCGGCGGGAAGAGTCTTTAAGGTCTCGTTTTGTGGGAAAGGTAAACCTAAAAGCTCGGCCCATAAACCAACATCTGCACCAATATTAGGCAGCAGCGCTTCTGTTTTTTGGATAACGGCCGTTACCTGTGCAAGCGGTTCCATATCGGCAGAAAGTTCAAAAAAATTGCGCCAGATAGCACGCCAGGGACCATAGGGCGTGTCGGTGTTATGTTGGTAACAAATGCCCAATAAGCCTTTGCCGCCAGCGTCTAACCAATGGGTGACACCATGCGCCAACAAACGTGTTTTGCCCACACCCGCCGCACCTGAAATTGCAGCTAAACTGCCATGTCCGCCCAAAGCGGCATCCAGCAAACCCAGCAAGCGCGCATGATCTTGTTCGCGTCCCACAAGTGGTTTAAGGAAACGGCCGTAATACACATCCAATTGATCGCTCACAGAACGTACGCGCTGCACACGGTATGGGATCACTTCAATTTGTTTACCCTTTAAATACACCGGCGCCAGCGGCAGCAGATCAACCACATGCGCAGCACGCTCGGCAGTGGCTGCATCTGTCAAGACTTCGCCCAACGGACATAAATCCGTTAAACGTGCGGCGATATTGACAATATCACCAACGATGGTGTATTCACGCCGGCTTGCGGAACCGACAGGCGCGGCAAACACCTTGCCAGATGTCACACCAATCTGCTGGCTGCTTACGTAAGGCGGCCGTTCCCGCTGCAAAGCCAACGCACACAACAAAGTTTGTTCAGGGGCATCCGGGGCGACAGGTGCGCCAAAGATGATATGTAGTTCATACCCTTTATCACCGGTTAACACACGGTTTATACGTGCGTTTTGCTGGCCATAACGCGCCACAACGCCGCCGACCCAGCGGTAATATTTATGTAACAAAATGCCTGTTGCGGCATATGAATCTGCGTCTTTGAAGGTGAAGCGAATGAAGAAATTGGTCACGGGGCGGTGTTCAGCCAATCCAGAAGGTCCGCTGACATTTAGGCGTTCATAGAGTGCTGCCGAAACGAATGGCGCCAATAAACGCGCCAAAAGTGTGCAAGTTTTAGGGTCTTGGTACGCCTCACTTGCCAAAACAGGTTGTGCTGTGGGTGCAACAACAGCTTGTCCCCATTGAATAAATGGTGTTTCAGCCGTTTGGCCAATCTGCGCCAAAGCGGTTTGCGTTACGATAATCTCGCCGGCACCAGCTTGTTTTTCAGCTTGAGCTGCCGCGTCAACGGCCGTACCCATCACAACAAATTCATACCCGGTTTTTTCATCACCGAGAATGATTTCATGGCAACGGCCGTAGCTGATGCCAATTTTTACGGTTAATTCAAAGATGTGGTTTTTTTGAAACGGCCGTTGGACTTCAACACGTTGAAATCGGCTGGTGACTAATTCTTGTAAGGCGTGCCCGCAAGCCAGAGCACACTTTACAGCTTTCCCAGCATTATCGGGAAAGTAAATCGCCATCGCATCTCCATAAAAATGCGCGACAGCGCCACCCAGCTGATGGATTACGGCTATCATGGCATCAAAGGTCAGCAACAGCACCCGGTTTAGCTCTTCAGCGCCACGTGGCCCATCGGCTGCCAACGCCTCCGACATCGCTGTGAAGCCGGAAATATCCACAAACATCGTCGCCGCATCGATCTGGTTAACTTGTCCGGCGGCAATTGCATTGGTAGAAATCAGCCTTTTTGTAAGTGTAGCCGGCACAAAGGCAGCCAAACGATAAGCCAACGCATTTGGCGTAAGGGCACTTTTCCAAATTTCGTTTGCTGTCATAGAAGTCGCCGCAGGGTGTTTTATTTCACCACAGAAGACACAGAGAGTACAGAATTTTAGCGAATCTAGCCCAAAATCCTTTGTAAACTCCGTGCGCTCTGTGGCAAATTTTTAATAATCCTCGTCCTCATCGTCTAGTGGAGGAAAATAGATTTCATTTAAGGCCATTGCTAGTTTGTTGGCTGTGTCAGGGTTCAAATCAAAACCAAAGTCGATACGTTGTGATCCGTAAAAAAAAGCCAAACAATGTTTGTCATTAAAATAATAAAAAGGGGTGACATGTTCCATATCATACGCATCTGTCACCCCCATAAAGGAAACGGGGCGGCGAATGATAAGGCGTTCTTGATCGATGAATAAGATTTCACGATTGGCGGTGTAATATTGCCACTGCTTCCACACAATTTTGCCCAGCCGATACCAAATATACAACCAGGCAAGCAGCATCAGGGTAAACCAAAAAGCAAAACGCTCGCCAGATAGGGCGATATCCACAATGGTGTATTTGATACCCCACACAAGACCAATTACCCAAATTAAGACGAGCACCGTGAATAAGAACAATAAACCCCATCTGCGCTTGACAGGTAAGACAACCTTGAAGCGTTCCGGTGTTTGCTCAATTTGAACCTCTTGGATTTCTGCCAACATGCCCTTATTTTATCCCATTTGTTACCAGCGCATAATGTTGCGCTATAACAGCTGAAGTTTATGCTGAAGAATCTGCCTTACTAGAGTGACCGGAATGACTTTCCTAAAACGTGGTATGGTCGCAAATTCCCTAATCTATGGGCGTTTTGTCTGCAGTATTTGGTAAAGTGCGTTCAGCGGGCCAGTCGCGGTTGAGGTTTTGGCGCATCTTTTCGAGATAGGCTTGTTCCAGGTCGATGCCTGTGTAGTTGGCGAGTTTGAGCGTGTAGGCCAGCAGATCAGCAAGTTCGCTGCGCAGGGCGGCACGGTGTTTGTTGATGGCCTCTTGATGCGCTTCGGCTTGTGTACGGCCGCTGCCCACAAAACGCTTGCCATCTCCCCAAATCTTCACAATTTCCTTAGCAATCTCACCCACTTCTTCCGTAAGCAGGATGTAGTTAAAGAAGAGGTCAGGGTCAAACCCTTTGCTGTCATCCAGATGGCGGTGGAACTGTTGGAATGTTGTCAAACGGCCTGCACGCAATGAATCTTGTTCAATATGGAGCGGTAAAGGCGCGTTGTTACTATGCTCAGCCAAACTGGCATCGATCAAAGCTTTTACATACGCTAAATCTGCTTCCTGCCCCAAAAAATTCAATTCACTCACATCAATCTTTAACACAGGAACATCTTGGACATTGGATAACCACGCTTCATATGCTGCGGCCAATTGGCGAATGTAGTCGGGATCCATATCGCGTTCGTAAGGACGATCGCGTAAGGCAATGCGCTGCATAACAACTTCATGCTCGGCTTTCAAATAGACAATCAGATTGGGTTTGGGGATTTTTTCACTGAGGGCAGCATGGACACGGCCGTACATCGCCAACTCATCATCTTTCAAATTTAACCAGGCAAACAACTCATCTTTAGCAAAGGTATAGTCCGAAAGCAACATGCCTTTGTTTAATGCTGCGGGTACAGCCTGGTGTTGTTGATGGTAACGACTCAACAAGAAAAATATTTGGGTTTGAAAGGCATAGCGTTCACGATCACCATAAAAATCAGCTAAAAACGGGTTTTCTTCAAATACTTCCAATAAAATTGAGGCTTGATACAATGGTTTTAACAGGCGTGCTAATGTTGTTTTACCAATCCCAATGACGCCTTCAATGGCAATAAATTTATGATTGTTATTGTGCATGGGTTACAGACACCTTTTTGTAGATTTAGGTCATCCAAATTATCGTCACGATTACATTATTTTTGAACCAACCAAGAATAATCACCTAAATCCAGATTTGTAAAATCAGGCCAATGACAATGCCCAGTAGGAG
>JAGRDI010000042.1:14379-15638 GCA_020432765.1 Anaerolineales bacterium
CGTTTGAAAATGCCTTTAGCAACGGCCGTTACCCCTGCCGCTACCGCCACAATCAGCAACAAATCCCATCCCAAAGGTTGTTTTTGCCATAACAAAATGGCGATGATAATCAACCAGAACAAGCTGTCACCAGTACGCGCAATCACCCAGGCGAGGGTGTGCAGGAAACGGCCGTTGGCCCAAGCCACAATACGACCTGAATACGCTTCATCGCGAGTTATTAAATCATTAAGCTGCATGTTTAGAAGGCAGCAAGGCTGCCTTAAGCATTCCCCTTTCGTAATTCTCCACGCAATAAATCGACTTGTTCAGGTTTGTCTGCATCCATCGCAATTTCAGCAAAGGGAGTTAACACAATTTGTGCGGGCATCCCTAAAATTCGTTCAGCAGTTTGTTCGATGTCACTAACACTAACCTGTCTGAACAAAAATTTGATTAAGAACTTAAAACCTACAATGCGCGCCAATTTCCAGGCATGTTTACGCGCATTTGTAAGCGTGTGGAACAATTCCTCATTATGATCGGCAACAACAACCTGTGCAATGGCTAAATCACCACCAGCAATCTCAACCCCTTTTAGCTTTACATAAGTGCGATTTGAGCCAGGAAACCGCCGTTCCATCGTTTCGCGAGTCACAAAAGTGTAATAAACAGCTTTATCCATGGGTTGACAGCTTTCAATATGGGCATCGACAATGCTGCCAGTAATCATAGGCACATCTGCCGAACAAAAAAGCACGGTCTCAATGGTTGGATCCGTTTCACGCAGCCAAGTGATCCCTGCTAAAATATTGCCAACCATACTGCCATGATCAGGCAGATATTGATCAATTGGGCGTTGAAAAGTCATGCCCATATCATTTTCAAGACCGATCACAACAATACGGTCAACGTGATGGGCAGTCTGCAAAGCGTCCATGACCCGTTCCAACATGGTACGGCCGTTCATATCCAATAACGCTTTACTCTTGCCTTGTGTGAAAGCATAAAGGGGCTCTTCCGGTTTTGGCAGCCCCCCAGCAGCAACTATACAATCCATTTTTCCTCCTGTGTAAATCGAATTGATAATTCGATATGCGAATTACCAAATTGCGCTGCAATTTTCATTCATTTGCTGGTGTGTTGCGGCACGTGTTGTCTCCTTGTAAATAAGAATATCGATTAACACAGATAAACCAAAGTTTATCAGGTAAAATCTGTACACTATTTTTATCGCAGCAAAACCCTTAGGGCTTTTCACACTATGTTTGCACTTTCTG